>CAIZMS010000400.1 GCA_903934155.1 uncultured bacterium
CCGGAAACTGCGTCATCCGACGCGAATCCGGAAACTGGAAGGGTTCATCGAGATGAAGTAACCGGCGCAGGACGTCGTACCTCTCGACGTAACCCCCCGGAATCAGAAGCAGAAGGAATGGATACTATATGTGTGGTGTATGCGATATGACTTGGTTGCAGTGTTTGAAACAGATGGATGTGATGAACCTCGTGGCGCTCGGCGCCGCAACGCTGGCCCTTTTTCTGGCAGGCGTACTGACCGGTCTTAAGCTCGGCGGTGGACGCCGGAGCAGCGGCTCGGGATCGGGATATGGCGGAGGCAGCCGCACGGTTCGCTCCCCCGATCTCTATATCGGAAACCTGACCGAGGAAGTCAGCGGAGAGGAACTTGAGAAGCAATTCGGAAAGTTCGGTGATGTGAAGGAAGTCCGGATGGTCCCGCCCCGTAATGGCGAAACAAAATCCTTCGCGTTCATCACCATGGGTAGCGTCGAATCCGCCCAGGCGGCCCTGAACGGCATGAACGGGCGCGACATCTTGGGACGCAAGATCGTGGTCAGCGAAGCGCGTTCGCGACGCGGTGGAAACGGTGCCCCCCGGCGCGGCGGTCCCCGGCGCTAAACCGGAACCGGAACACGTCAGCAGGCCAATACTCCCGCAAGGGATATTGGCCTGTTTTCTTTTTACAGCCGACCTTTCAGCCGATCGCTCAAGGTCGTGCGCCGAGATGACACATGATCGTTCCGGATGGCCATGTTCACGGCCTTTCGGGATCCCACCAGGCAGACCAGCCTCCGCCCGCGCGTCATCGCGGTATAGAGCAGGTTCCGCTGAAGCAGCTTGAAGTGGTGCATGCTCATCAGCAGGACCACCGCCGGGTACTCACTTCCCTGCGATTTATGAACGGAACAGGCGTAGGCCAGATCCAGTTCATCGAGTTCCTCGGCCGCATAGGCTACCCGTCGCCCGTCATAATTGACGATGACCTCCTGCCCTTCCAGATCAACCCGCTCCACCTGCCCGATATCCCCGTTAAAGACGTCCTTGTCATAGTTGTTCCGGATCTGCAACACGCGATCACGGGCCTTATACTGCCGGCCAAACCGGCTCAGCGAGGGCCCACCCGGATTCAACGTCTCCTGGAGAATGACATTCAGATTCTCGCAGCCGAGCTGGTTTTTCCGCATCGGCGTGAGCACCTGAACCTCCGTCATCGGATCAAATTTGAATTTCTTGGGAATTCGGGATGACACCAGTTCCAGCATCTTGGCGATCACATCCTCGGGGGTATCCGACTCAATGAAAAAGAAATCCCCCGTCCGGCCCTCTTCCGGCGTCTCAAGGGGCAGCCCCTGGTTGACTCGATGCGCATTTTTGACAATCCAGCTTTGCGACTCTTGCCGGAAAATCGTCTGCAGCATCGTCAACGGAACCACGCCCGAGTCAATCAGGTCACGCAGGACGTTTCCCGCCCCAACACTCGGGAGTTGGTCGGCATCCCCCACCAGGATCAGGGTCGCCTCGGCGGGCAATGCCCGCAGAAAGGAATTCATCAATTGGATATCGATCATGGAGACTTCGTCCAGGATAAAGACATCACCCTTGATCGGATTCTCCAGGCCGTGTTCAAAGTAACGGGTTCCGGGAACATACTTCAGCACACGGTGGATGGTTTTGGCCGGCATGCCGGTGGCCTCCTCCATGCGCTTGGCCGCCCGGCCGGTCGGGGCCGCCAGGCAGATGGACAGCTTACGCGCATTGAAAATATCCACCAGCGCCCTGACAATCGTGGTCTTTCCCACGCCGGGTCCACCGGTAATGATGGTCACTTTTTTCAGAAGCGCCATTTCCAGAGCCGCCCGCTGGGCCGGGGCAAAACCGATGGCCATCAGCCCCTCGGCCCAGGTCACCGCCTTCCCGACCTGGATCGGACTGTGCGGTAGCGCGGTCGTCATCAGCCGCTCCAGCATGGCCGCCACACCGGTCTCCGCCTGGTACAAGGGAGTCAGGAACACATTCCCGCGCTCCTCCACCAGGGTTCCGCTTTCAACACCGTGCCGGATGGCCGTCTTCAGGACATCGCCGGGGATCTCCAGCATCTGCTCCGCGGCGGGAATCAGGTCCTCCTTCGGGCAGAAGCAGTGCCCCTCCTCGGACATGGTAGTCAGGATATACAAGATCCCCGCCTTGGCCCGGATCCCGGAATGGGGCTCGACGCCGATGCTCAACGCGATACGGTCGGCCGTCTTGAACCCGATGCCCCAGACTTCATGGCTAAGCCGATAGGGATTCTCGCGCACCACGGCCACCGCCTGATCACCGTACTGCTTGTAAATCCGCATGGCGCAGGCGGTGCCGACTTCGTGGGACTGCAGGAACACCAGGATGTCCCGCACGGTCTTCTGGGCCCGCCAGGATTCCTTGATCATTTCCCGGCGGGCGTGCCCGATCCCGTCGACTTCCTCCAGCCGCGCGGATTCCTTGTCGATGATCTCCAGGGTGCGTTCCCCGAACGCCGCCACCAGGCGCTCCGCCAGTCCGGCCCGGATTCCCTTGATCATCCCGCTGGCCAGATACCGCTGGATTCCGGCCACGGAATGGGGCGGATGACATTCGATTTTGCTGGCCTGGAATTGCCGCCCGTGCTTGCTGTGAACCGTCCATCGCCCCACCGCTTCGAAAAGTTCGCCTTCGGTCATGGCGGGGCAATTCCCGACGACCATGATTTCGTCGGGATTATGTTTTCCTTTCGGAATCACCCCGCACACGGTATAGCCCGAATCGTCGGAATGAAAGAGCACGCGGTTCACCGTCCCCTTCAGGGTTTCAAGAGGTTCACCGGAAGGGTCAGCGGAACGCCCCGATGAGGGACGCGATTTGGCGAAATCAATTTCGTCTTGCACAATGGCCGGGGATGCTACCAGAGACGAACGCGGGCAACAACCCACAACCCATCAGACCTGCTTCTGACGGTAGGATTCGACTTCCCAGTTCTCGATAAACAACCGGGCGCGATCAGTCATGAACTGAATCCCCCCGAAGGCCCGGGCGAGCTGGCATACCAGTGCTCCGTCCCGTGCCAATTCCAAGGCCAGTGCCGCCTGTTTCAGGGTCGGGGATACACCGAATATCCCCGCTGCCGTGATGATCACTTTGGGCAGGTATCCGTGGGCGCTCTGAAATGCCGATACCCCCTTGGCTGTCAACTCCCCCTGGTAAGCGAATGACTTCGAATACACGATATGATCGGGTGAAACCGGGCCTTCCGCAACGGCAAAGCCATCGGCGTGCACGATGGCCGAAGCCTCCGCCCCCAGCGTCCCCGCAATCGCCTTCCGGGCCGCTTCCACAGCCCCCTCGCCCGCCGGGGCAGACATCGCCAGGGTTAAGGTCACTCCCGCCTTCACGTACTCCGCCCGCAAGGTATCCATGACCCGTCGATAGGTTGTCCGGATTTCGTCCGGAGTGTTACCGGTGACAAATATTCCGTGATTTTCAAGGAACAGCACCGAGGGCGCCTTCCCTGTGATGGCCACAAAATCCTGAACCCGTTTCCGGACCTCCACGCAGAGGGTAAAGCCGGGATCAATGTAGGGAATCCAGAAGGCATCCGGGAAAAGGCGGGCACAGACGGCGGCCCCGTTTTTTGAACAGGTCATCCCATTCACCCACGCCGGGTGCGTATGAACCACGAACGTGCCGGGTAACAGCTCATGAAGAGGCGCCTCCACGGAAGGCCGCCCCGTCTGACTAGGCATGACGGAGGCCGCCATCACCTCCTTGACCAGCGCTTCACGCGCCTGCGAATCAGCAGGCACCTCCAGGGCATACAGGTGCTGCATGGCGGCTCGGCTCATGACCACAAACGTGGCAGGGGTCATCCCGGCCAGGGTCGTTCCCGAGGGCTTGACCCAAAGCGAGTCTGCCGATTTGCAGGACGTATTGCCGCCCCCGCCCCGAACATAGTCCGGGGTCCCGAACTCGTGCGACAACGCCACAATGTCATCCAGCAAGCTCAATGGCCACCGCCTGCCGCCCCCTTGAGCCAGGTGCCGAAACCGATAATGATGGTGGACAGGATCAACGTCATAATCCCGGCGGCAATCAGGCCGTGCGCCTTTTTGCTCGAGCCCTTCCATTCATGGAAAATCCAGCCCCACATGGTGCTGAAGATGATGATGCTGGCCATGTGCAAGGTCCAACTGGCGAACCCAAAACGCCCCATCTGGGTCTCGCCCATGGTGTAGAAGAAAAACTGAAAATACCAGGTTATCCCGGCCAGCGCGGAAAAGCCATAGTTCGCCAGCATCGGCACCCGGTTATCGCCGGTCGCCTCAACGACACCGGCTCCCTGACCCTTGCGCGGCGCAGGGGCCTGCACAGTCCGGCTGAAATACTGATAGCCCGTCTTGTTTTTAATATTCAACAGCAGGCACCAGATGAAGTTCGTGGTAAAGCCACCCGACAACACCACGCACAGTTTTGGAAGCCCCGTCCACAGGGTCGAGGTGCCCGCCGCAGCCGAGGCTTCCCCGATGGGCGTCCCGGCGGTCAATGCAAATGAAAAACCGGCGCTCATGATGCCGGAGAATGTCGCCACCATGATCCCCTTCGAAAAACTGAACTCGGCAATGGCCTTCTTCTTCTCCCCCTCGGGCATTTCCTTTTCCTTGGTCAACCCGGCCAGGGCGGCAATCGCGATTCCCATCAAACAGACGGC
>CAIZMS010000401.1 GCA_903934155.1 uncultured bacterium
CCCATTGAATACCAGTTGCAGGATATCGGGCAGATGCAGGTGAAGCCGAAGATCGGGCTGACTTTTGCCCGGAGTCTCCGGCACATTCTTCGGCAGGATCCGGATGTTGTCCTCGTGGGGGAGACTCGTGACAATGAAACGGCGGAAATTGCCGTCAGGGCCTCTCTGACGGGTCATCTGGTGTTCACGACCCTCCATACGAATGATGCGGCCAGTGCCGTGATCCGGATGATGGATATGGCCGTTGAGCCTTATCTGCTGGCCGCCGCTCTGCGGGGAACGCTGGCGCAACGTCTGGTGCGGCGCCTTTGTCCGGCCTGTCGAAAGCCGGTTCCCGTTTCCGCCCGTGAACTCTCGCTTCTGGGGTCGGCGGGCCGGCGATTGGAAGGGGCGACCGTGTATGAGCCAGCGGGATGTCCCGCCTGTCTGGGCGGCTATCGGGGACGCGTGGGTATTTTCGAATTGCTGCTGGTGGATAGCGAGATTGAAGACCTGATTCGGGGCGGGGCTTCGATGGCCCGAAATCTGCACTCCCTGCCGGGGAAGGAAACCCGCCGGACTCTTTTTGGATGACGGGGTGGAGAAGATTCTGGCGGGCGAAACGAGCCTTTCTGAAATCGTCTATGCCCTGGGATTGTAGAGTCTTTTCATGCGTACTTTTTCATACAAGGGGTTTGACAGTTCGGGCGGGGTGCGCCGGGGTCTGATTGAGGCTCAGGATCTCAAGGAGGCGCGTGAAAAACTGACAGCCCGTGGAATTCTGCCCCGGGAGGTCGTTCCTTCGGAGGGATCTGCTGAAACCGCCCTTTTCGCAAGTCGCGAGTCATCCTTCCGGGCCGAAAGCCGGGTAGCCTTTTATCGTGAGCTCGGCGTGCTGCTTGGCGCCGGGCTGCCGATGGTGGGGGCGATGGAAATCCTCATGGAATCTCCTGAACTGGGCGTGTCCGCATCCCTGTTGGCGGGAGTGCGTGACCGGATTCGCGGGGGGGCATCTCTGGCGGCGGCTCTGAGCGCGGCGGTGCCGCAACTTAAGCCGTATGAGCGGGCCATTCTGGAGGTTGGTGAGAAGTCTGGAAATCTTGAGGGAATGCTGGAGCGCCTGGCGATGTTTGTGGAGGAGCAGGAACAGTTGCGAGAAAAGATTGTTTCGGCGTTGATTTATCCGGCCATCATCCTGGGGTTTGCGGTGCTGGTGGCCGTGGGCTTACTGGGGTTTGTGGTGCCAGCGGCCGCCTCCGTGATCACCGAGCAGTCCCGTGTTCCCTTGCCATGGCTGACCCGGTTCATGATGATGGCCGGCCGCGTGGCGCTGGTGGGGCTTCCGATCCTGATTCTGGGAGTTCTGGCGGCGCGATCCTGGCTGAAGCGACGGATGGTGGCGGAACCCGCCTTGCGGAGCCGGTTGGATCAGGTGATGTTCCGGGTTCCTCTGGTGGGGCGGGGGTATGTGATCGTGGCGAACTTGCGATGCGCCCGGACGCTTGCCATCCTGTTGAAGGGCGGAGTAAGTCTGGTGGACGCGTTGTCCCTGGCGGGGCGGTCGACCGGAAGTGCCTGGGTGGCCCACTTGATGGAGACGGAAGCAGAATCGGTCAAGCATGGAAGCAGTCTGGCCGACGCCATCCGGCGCATTCCACCCCTGGCCGGGTCACTGCCGGCGTGGATCCAGGCGGGAGAGGCCAGTGGCGCCCTGGAAAAACTTCTGGATACGGCGGGTAATGCCTACCAGCACCAATGGAACCGATTTGTGGCCCGGACTCTGAGTTGGCTGGAACCCGTGCTCATTCTCTGCATCGGTGTTTTTGTCCTGCTCGTGACCCTATCCGTCCTGTTACCCATCCTGTCGTTGAACAAGATGTTGGGATAGCGCTATTTCCATGCTTTACACGGTATTCCCAATCAGGTATACGGAGTGCTCCTTTTTCATGGGGCGGTAGCTCAGTTGGTAGAGCACCACGTTCGCAACGTGGGGGTCGAGAGTTCGAGCCTCTTCCGCTCCACCATCCTTCGCTCGGCGCTACGCTTGAGCTACGGATGGTCTTCGACCGGTGAACCAAGTCAATTATTCTACGCCTCAAAATGGGAAATACGGTAGCGCGAGGGTGAAACATCAAATTCGGCGCTGAACACCCTCGAGAAATAGAGTGGATTCTCATACCCGACGGCCTCGGCGATTTCCTTGACTGAGAGGGACGTGCTGGAGAGCAAGTGGCGGGCCTTGTTGAGACGTTGGTTCATCATGTAGTTGAACGGGCTCATGTTGAATAAAGCCGTGAATTGGCGGTGGAAATAGTTAGGCGCCAGATTCACCCGCGCTGCAATATCCCGCAACGATGGATTCCGGAGATAGTGCGACTGCATGTAATCCACGGCTGGTTTCAAAAGGTAATATCGTGGATGAAAGGCGTCGAGTGCTGTTGTGTCCAGAGTTCTCAAGAGCCGGGCAATGGTAACCAGCAGGAGCCCCTGAATCCGGCAGGCCGTCGCCGGTTGTGTATCCTCACGGGGGGGCTGCATCCGGCCGTTATA
>CAIZMS010000402.1 GCA_903934155.1 uncultured bacterium
CTTGTGCAGCAGGTCAATGGACAGGCCGTTCGCACGGCCGACGAACTTGTTCAGGCCTGTGTCCGTGCAGGAAATAAACCCCTTAAGCTTAAAATCGTCCGCAATCAGACGGCGATGGAGATTGTGATCGCGCAGCACGCTTGGGTACAGCTGGAAACCGCGCCGGCGCAAACAAAGTGAAGGTCTCCGTGACGAAAACGGCGCATCCGCTTTGCTTCCGCTGTCAGAGAGAGGGGATCAGGGACAGGAAGATAGTTAAAATCGAACACAATATAAAACGCTGCCGAGTCGTTATACGGTGTAAGGGATGATCGTGAGGGGTTGTTCCTGGAAAGAGACACCTGTGAGGACATCGAGGATCGTGGAAAAGGGGGCGGAGTGGGGGGGGGTGTTCGCCGCACAGCAGTTACGGGTTGAGGTGATGGGGCCACCCTCCCCGGCGCTCCCCAGCGCCTCTATAGGGGGCGCCGGAGTCCCTGTTCACTCCCGGTTGGGCTGGAATAATCCGAACCGGTGGGCCTTGTTGACGGCCGCCGGGGCATTAGAGACGTTGAGCTTCTCGTAGATCCGTTCGATGTGGGTGACCACAGTTGTGGTGCTGATGTCGAGCTTGGCGGCGATTTCCTTCTTTGACAGGCCTTCCGCCAGCATTGTCATAATCTCCAGTTCCCGCTTTGATAGCATTGGCTCCGCCATGGTTTGGGGCAGGTGCGTCCGAAGTGTATTGAGAATGAACTTTGCCACGCTGACATCCAGCGAGGCGCCGCCGCCCATGACCGTTCGGATGCCGTCGCTGATCTCCCGGCGTGAGGCCGATTTCAAGAGATAGCCTGAGGCGCCAAGCGTGATCGCCTTGAGGACATCTTCCTCGCGGTCGGATTGGGTGAGTACGATGATTTTGGCGCCGGGGCAAGCTTCGCTAATGAGGGGGAGGGCGGCGAGTCCGTTCATGGCCGGCAGGTTGAGGTCGAGCAGGACAATGTCCGTCCCCCTGTACTTTTGGTCGTGCAGCAGGCTCTGCAAGGCGGCCTCGGCGGTGCTGAACTGGCCATTGAGTTCCATGTCCGGCTCCTTGGCGAGCGCCATTTCGACAACCTCCCGGTAAGCGCGATGGTCCTCGACGATAATGATATGGATTTTCTTTTTCATAATCTTCCCCATCTCCTTGTCCGCAAAGTCAGCACAATCCGGGTTCCGCCACCTTCCGGGGACTCGACCGCCAGTTTGGCGCCCATGAGTTTTGCTCGGCGCTTTAGCGACGGGGGAATCCTGTTTCCGCCTGATCCCGCCACGCCGCGCCCATTGTCAGTGACAGTCAACTGCAACTCGCGGTCCGTTGCCGCCAACCTTGTGCTGAAGCGTGTGGCTCCTGAATGCCGGATGATATTGACCAGGCATTCCTTATAGAACAGGAACAGGTCGAAACCGGTGCTGGCGCCCAGTTTGTGGAGGTGTTCCCCGCCCTCGACCGTCACATCCTGCTCGAACTTGTCCATGATCCGTTCGGAGGCGCGGCGGATATCGGAGGCTAGATCCGCATACAGCCCGTTGGCGTTCAGTAGGCCGGCGAAATGGCGTACGGCGGTGCTGCTTCGCCGGGTCATCGCGCGGATGCGCAGGTGCAGCATGGACAGCTCGTCGGTGTCCGCCTTGGCGTCCTCGGCCAGGTCGCTGAGCATGTCGATCGTGTGGAGATTGGCCCCGATTTCGTCGTGCAGATCGGCGGCCAGCCGCTCCTTGATCCGGGCCACCCCGCGCAAGCGCAGGAGCCGGTCGATTAAAATTGTGAAGGCCAGCCCGGCGATCAGCAGCGCGGCCAGCCAGGACATCCGGTGCAGGAGCACGGTCTGGCGGGCATAGCGCAGGTTCAGTTCCGCCGCAATGACGATGCGCTCGTTTTCTCGGTCATGCCGCCGCGCGAGTTGTTCCGTCCACTCCCGAAGGGGCAGGATTGTGCCGTAGAAGTTGGCGCCATCGGTGAGATGGTTGAGGAGACGCCCCGTCGGCTTGAAGTTGGCGATCATCGGCTTCCCCAGGGCAACATTGCGTCCTTTGGAGAAGAGTTCTATTTCAGAAAACCCGATCAGGGTCCTGTCTTCGCCTTTGTATTTTGCCCGGTAGGGATCAAGCGCGGTCAGTCGCACATAACGGCACCGGGTTTCGGGGAAATCCAGAATGATGATAGGCCCGCTCTCGTAGGGGGATGCCGCGCGAAACTCGGCGAGCGCGACGGCGTTTGTAAAATCGGGACGATCGGCGCCTTCGAGGATAAAGTGCCGGGGGATGCAGAAGTCGAATGGTTCAACTTGGGGAAAGGAGTCATCCACGTCGACGGCGTGCAGGTTGAGCCGGGTCAGCGGGTAAGACGATCCCAGGTCGATGGTCAGCGAGGGGTTCTTGCCAACGCCATACGCACTGACATAGGCGACACCCGGTTTGCCTTCTCCGGATTGCATCAGGAAGGGAGTGAACCCGTCCACCAGGCAACGAGGTCCCCGTGCCGCGCTTTCGTTGTCTTCGCCGGAAGGGGTGAGCACGGGTCTGCGCAAGGCAATGTTTTCAGGCCCGTTGAAGACCATGACCTCGGCGAGTTCAAGGGCGTATTGGCCGTCAAAGATGCGGGGGGAAAGGATTGTGGCTTCCACCCGGATCCATGATGCCGTGGTGTTCGGGCAGGGGATGATCAGGGGGGCTATGCGCGGCAGGATCCGATCATGAAGGCCGAAGGTTGCCAGCGCCGCGCCATTCGTGTCGGATTCGTGCCCTGCGAGGACGCGAAACTCCACCGGGAAGCCATCGGCTCGGAATCCGGTGGTCATGTCGCGCCAGATGGCGGGAACGAGCACGATTTCGTCAATGGGGGTGTTCTTTCCTAGTGCGATCTGGACCCATTCCCGGTGATTCGCATCGGGATGCTGCACTGAGCGGTATCCGATCGGGCCGACTCCGCTGCGCAGGCTGTAATGGGCGAGATGGGAAAGCTCGGAGTCGATTTCGGCCAGCTGCTGTTCAAGTTGGGACAGGGAAAGAGGCTTTACGGGGGCGGGTCCGGCCGCCAGGCCTGGCAAGGCGCATACCATAACGGCTAGGAAGAATCCGTATGTTGCAGGAAGTATCACGCTCGAAGGCTACCATGGGTGGGCCTGACGGCCAAGCATAACCCCTGTCCTATAAATTGAGGATAGGCGCGTTTTGGCAGGGGGTGTATGATGTTCGCAAATAAAGTGTCATTGATTTCACTACCGGTGATGCTTGGCTTTTCGAAAAAGGGGAAGATCATATGAAGACGACAAAAATGCGCGGGGGTTTTGGAATGATGGCGGGCATGATCATGGCCGTTTTGGCCATGGCAAGTGGAGTGGCGCAGGCACAGGGCAGTGCCGCCTGGAAGCAGAGTGTCACTAACGGTAACTGGTCGCTGGGGAGCAATTGGGAGGGCGGTAGTGCCGCGACAGGCACGACCGGGATTGCGACGTTTACTAATGCCCCCGGCGTCAACCACGCGGTAACCAATGATTCCTCGCCATGGACGATCAACGGAATGGTCTTCAGTAATTCGGGGGCCTTTGGTTGGACAATTACCAGCGGCACGTTGAGTCTGGCAGGCGCGACCCCGACCATTACGGTCAACAACACAGGCACCGGCCAAGCGATCCTATCGTCCGCACTTTCCGGGACCGCCGGCCTCATCAAGGACGGCGCTGGTTGGGTGAACCTCGGCACATCCTTTGGTGGCAACCTCACCAGTGGCGGCACCTCAAATTTAGTGGGTGGCGTGATCATTAAAGCTGGTACGTTGGGATTGGTCGGCCAGATCGGAAGCGGGAATATTACCATCGGCGATACCGCTGGCGGCAGCACGGCCGCTGCAACCTTAAATATGGTTGGTCTCGGAACCAGCGCTGTCCTCCCCGCCTACCCTAACGCTATCGTGCTCGGGGCCACATCCGGGCTTTTGACGATAAATGCAACGACCTCTGGCGGGTTAACGCTCTCGGGTGGGGTAACCGGCGCGAATAATTTGCGCATCGAAGAAAACAACACAGGTTCTGGTTCGATTACGTTCTCTACCGCAAGCCTGAATAACACCGGCGCCATCACCAATGCGGGCACCGGTGCAGCAGGAACCACCGTGACCATCAGCTCAGTAATTGGTGGTAATGTCACTGGGTTGACCCAGAGCGGCATCAACAAGCTGGCCCTCTCCGGCGCGAGCCCAGCCTTCATCGGTGACACCACGCTGACTACCGGAACCCTGAACCTGCAAAACATCAACTCGCTGCAAAGCAGCGTGCTCAATATGAACGGGGGCTCGGTCACCTTCGGAACCAGTGCGACCGTGGGGCTTACATCGGTTGCGCTCGGCGGCTTGTCCGGTTCGGTTAACATCAACCTCAACAATTTCCTCACGGTTCCGACCGCCGTCAATCTGACCCTCGGCAACAGCAATGCCTCCTATGCTGGCAACACGCTCAACCCGACCTATTCCGGTATCTTGAGCAGTGCCAATGGCGCGGCCAGTCTCACGAAAGTGGGTTCAAATACCCAGACGCTCACCGGCGCGAGCACCTACATGGGCCCGACCGCGGTCAACGGCGGCATGCTCGACCTCGGCGGCAGCACAGCCAACGGCTCGCTGGCCTCCACCAACCTCAACCTCGGCGGTGGCACATTAAGCTACACCCGCACCGGCGGTACGACACAGGCCTTCTCCAACACCACCGCAACAGTGAGTTTTTCCTCGATCAGGGCGGCGGACGGTGCCACCCTAAAGCTAGGCACCCTCGCGAGCAGTGGCGGCACGGTTGATATCGGCACCAACGGCACCATCACGACCTCGACCGGCAACAATCCGAACGGCTTCATCGGCAGTTGGGCCACCTTTAACAATGGTGCCACTTGGGCGGTGGCGAATGGCGTTGACAATGCCATTACCGGTCTCTCAGACGCGACCTACACCAATACTTCTTCTGCCGGCACCACGGCCGGCAATTATTTAAACGCCAACATCGACGTGAACAGCAGCCCCGTCTTGGATGGCGTGATCACGCCGTACGGTCTGCGCTTCAATACGGCGGGTGCCTATACCGTGACGCTGGCGACCGGCACCAACACCCTCACCTGGGGCGGCATCCTTGTCACCCCCACCGTCGGTGCCAATCTTTCCACCATCACCGGGGGCACACTGAATGGCGCCGCCAGCGCGTTCCTGAACGTCGTCCAGAACAACACCGTGGGCGGCCTTACGATCGGCTCGATCATTGCCGACAACACCACCGCCACCGGACTAGCCAAGACCGGTGCGGGCCTGCTCACCCTCACCGGTACGAACGTCTACACCGGGGCGACGATGATCGAGGGAACCCTGACCATCGGCGGGGCGGGCCGGTTGGGCACCAACGGCACCTATGCCGCCAGCATCACCAACAACGGCGCGCTCGTCTATAGCAGCTCCGCCGCCCAGTCGCTCTCGGGCATCATTTCCGGCACCGGCTCGGTGACGAAAGACACATCCTCGTCGAGCACACTGACCCTCTCCGGTGCCAACACCTTCACGGGTGGCTTGTTCGTCAAGGCCGGCACGGTCGTACTGGGTACTTCGGCAACTTCGGGTGGGGCCGGTTCCATTACCATCGGTGCTGTCGGCAGCGCAGACGCAACCTTGAGTGTGGGCGGGAATTTAACCTTGGCTAACGCGATCATACTCGGAGACAGTTCAGGGATCATGCTTATAACTCAAGGCAGCGCCAACTCCTCAGTTATA
>CAIZMS010000403.1 GCA_903934155.1 uncultured bacterium
CATCATTGCCGTCATCAATTTTCTCATGCTCATGCCTCCTGTTTAGAAACCCTGACCACTTCGAACTATCTTAAAAACCTAATAAATTGTGCACCAAGCCCCAGACTCCGTCAAGTCTTTCGGTTGCGTATTATCACCAGGCCGAACGGGGCACTTCAATCACATCGCCGGGAACGATCACTATATCCCGGCGCCGACCCTGCCGGATGTCGTCCAGCTTGATTTCCACCCGGTCATTATTCCGAGTCAGAAAGATTTTGGTCTTGTCGGCGTACTCGGTGTAACGCCCGGCCCGCGCCAGGGCCTGCAACAGGGTCTGATCGCGTGTCAGGGGGTAGGGCCCCGGCCGGATCACTTCACCCGCCACGGCATATTCGCCTTCAGGCGGAACAATGATCACCGTCACCGTCTTATAGATCTTCTGGTCGATGTAAGCCTTTTCCACGAACCGCTGGGCTTCCCCGCAGGATTTTCCGGCGACCACCATCGGGCCGATCAGAGGGAAGTTGATCCGCCCGTCCTCGTCCACCACATTCAGACAGGAGAACGGCTCGGGCGGGGCATAAATAGCGACCTGAACACGATCCCCTTTCCGAAGCATCCGTTCGGTCGTCTCCATGACCACCTCAGCCATCCGGTTGGTCAGTCCCACTCCCGCCGGGACAACGGGGGCGGCAGCACGACCTTCACTCTTCATCCGTGAAGGCATCATAGGCGCCTCGAGCTTCTTGACTGGTTCCCGGACTGTCATCCGCTCAAGCACCGGTCGGTAGGGATTGACGGCCACGGGCGGACGGGGACCAGACACGCATCCCGTCAACGCCACGCCTGAGGCAAGCACCGCCATGATCACGCAAAATGTCCTCATACGGTAGCGCCTGTCCCCTTGGTTTTCACCTTGCCACCCGCCAGAGGAAGCGCCGAGGCCTCCTTCTCCTGCCGCCGGCTCTTGGTGTTCCCATAGGAATAATTGTAAGACGAGTTGTAGTAATAATAGTAGTCGCGGGTCACATTCAAGTTGTTCAGGACTACCCCAAGCAGATTTCCGCCTGCGTTATCCACCATGGTCTTGGCGCGTCCGGACACGGCACGCGGATAGGTCCGGTGCTGAATCACCAACAACACCCCGTCAACCTCGCTGCATAAAATGGCGGCATCACTCACCCCCATAATGGGAGGGGAATCAAAAAAGACATAATCATACCGCGTCTTGACATGGTCAATAATGGCCCGCAAACGCTGGGAGTTCAGCGCCCCGTGCGCCACGGACGGCAATTTTCCGCTCGGCATAAAATCGATGGTGGACACCACAGAGGGCATGATCGCCTCGTCGATCTGAACCTTATCCAGCAACACATCCGCCAGACCGATACGATTGGGAACCTTGAACATCTTGTGCTGAGTCGGCCGACGCATATCTGAATCAATCACCAGAATCTTTTTTCCGGCCTGCGCGCAAATGAACGCCAAGTTGAAAAGAGTCAGCGACTTGCCTTCCCCTGCACCACCGCTGGTCATACACATGGTGTTTCCGCCGCCCAGCTTCTTTGACAATTCAATGTTCATGCGAAGCACCCGATAGGCCTCGGCATGGGGGCTTTCAGCACCCTCATCCGGCAACGGCCTCACCTTTTGAGGAATGATGCCGATAATGGTCGAGCCGATGAATTTTTCGATATCCTCGACCGTCTTGACCGATGTATCCACATACTCGATGAAGAACACCAGCCCGATACCACAGGTCAACCCCAGAACAATGCTCAGGATGACATTCAGGAGAATCTTCGGGCTTACGGGATCATTTTCAGCAGGAACTTCAGCCGGGTCAACGACCTCTACGGGAGTCCGGGGCAGATCGATGCCGATATTTTCCTGAAGCAAGCGGGTTTCCAGCGTATCGCGCATCTGGCGCTGCCGGGCAACCTCGCTCTCCGCCTTGGCAAAGGGCAGATACCGTTCCCCGCGTGCGGTAATTTCACTTTTCTTAGCCTCCTCAAGATCCTTATCCGTCTCTTCGAAATCACGCTTGGCGATCTCGAAACTGGTATTAAGCCCGAGAATCTGCCCCTTGAGTGTATCCTCAATCTTCTTCTTCAAGTCCGACACCACCGCTGCCGCACCGGTTACATCGGGGTGCCGTTCTCCGAACATTTCCTGCTTCCGCTTGAGGATGGTCTCCGCCTCGGTCAACTGCTGGCGCAATGTGGTCAGCGTGGGATCCTGGATAACATAGGAAGAGGAATAAAGCAGGTCGCTTCCGGTTAGATTTTTCAGCTGCTTCAAGCGCGTATCCCGATCCAGCATCTCCTTGCGGGCCGTGATCCGGTTGATCTCCAATCGCTCCAGCTTGGCATTGTCAAGCGATGCCACGGAACTGCCGCTCTGTCCGCCGCTAAAGACGCTGACCTTGTGCTCTTTCCGGATTGACTCAAGATTCTGCTCGGCCTCTTCAACCTTCCGTTGCTGGGCCTTATAGGCCTCCTTGAGCGCCGCGACCCCCTGCTCTGACACCTCACGAGTCTGCTTCATCCGGGAATCACGATATACCGAGGCAATTTCATTCGCGATTCGGGCGGCATCGCGGCGCGCCGTTTCCTTGTTGCTCCGGCGGGTGCTCCGGAAAATCCGGACTTCGATCAGATTGGTGTCGCGATACTGCTGAACCTTCATGCTGTCGACCAGCATCCGGTAAGCTTCCGGAAGGCTCAGCGGTGCACCGTCATCCGAATACATCCGCCCGAACTCCTCCTGCATGCGCAGGTTCCGGATGACTTCGTAGAGAATGGGGCGGGACTGGATGACCTCAAATTCGGTCCTCAAGAAATACATATCATACACCGTCATGACCTGCTGCTGCTGGGAGGCCGTGTAGAAGGGCGTGACATTCGGCGTGTCCTGCCGGACCTTGATCCGGGTGGAGGCCATGTAGACTTTTGGAATTGTGAGGGTAATGACAATACCGGCGGTGACGATCAGGAGGAAAACGGCGATGACCACCTCAATGCGGGACTTGACCATCCGCCAGTAATCCATGAAATGCGCGGCTTCCTGAGGATTTTCAGCCATTGTCTGTCATGCTCCCAAAAAACGGGTGAGGCTCAAGGAGCCTCACCCATGATGATTCCATCCCGCCGAATGAACCCGTTGTCCAAGTCCAGAGGGTTCGTTTATCTAATTACATCTCGGCCTTCACACTAAAAATAAAGGTGTTTCGACTGAATGATTCGCGCACATCCGAATCCCAGTTTTCATAATCATATCCGCCCGAGAGAGACCAGATCCGGTTCATGCGATAGGTGGCGCTGACACCCGCCATCATCATGTCATCGGTTCCGCCCGGCAAAGTAGCGCCCTCTTCCTTGTAATCACCGCTCCCGTACTGGGCGTCCAGGGTCAGGGTCAGACGATTGGGCAGGATATCATGGTCAATGGCGCCAGAAACCGCGGTCAGGGTCTGAATCGAGTAAGGCCGCACATACGGAGCATACAGGCCATAGCTTGCGCCGATGCGGAACCGCGTTGAGGAGGCCGCACGCAGGATCAATTCCGCCGACCCATTGGGGGTGTCGATGGCGTCCAATTCGGAATTGTCGTATTCCCCATGCTGATATCCAGCCCTGAGTTTGCCGATATAATCAGGGTTGAAAATCTTGTCAACGCCCACCCCTGCCGAAATCACCTGCGAACCGCGCTTCTGCGTCGTGGATTTATTCTTAAAATCCGAGGCGCCCACAATGCCAAGCACATTGTAGCCAGAGCCCATTTTATACTTCAGGTAGGCCTCGGTCATGATGATATCCTCATCCTCATCCTCCGCCACAACGGATTCCGTATACCGCTTGAGGGCGTAAGACCCCTTCACGCCCGTCGCCAGGGTCTCGCTCAGGTCGGCATCCACACCCGTGTGCGCAGTGTTCCAGATATGGCTATAGCTGGAGCGGACATTGCCCCCGCCGTTATCCACCTGGGGGTCATCATTGTAGGTAAGGGCATCACCCAGGCTCAGGGCGATACGGGGAGAAAGCTGATGCATCAACTCCATCGCGGCCGTTCCGAAAAGCTCGGTGTCATTCTGGGCGCCACCCTCCGCGCTCGTGCGGGGATTGCTATGCCATTTCAACATGGGGAGAACGGACAGATCCAGCATCGTTCGGTCACCGTTGCGAAGGCGATAATCCGCACGCGGTTCAATGAAAATATCCAGATTGCTTTCCTTGCTGCTTTCAAGGCCATCCCGATTGTCACTGAACACACCACCCGACCTCACCGAAAGCAACCACGGCCCTTCAGGCCCCTGCCCCGCATCCTGTCCGAAAACATTCGCGCCGACCATGAGGGGAACTGCCAAAACCGCCCACATCACCTTCATCCCTATTTTCATAATCATAATCCTCCAGAAGACCGGTGAAACAACACGACTACACTACAACTCTAAAGATGGGGAGTAGTTTTGCCGACTCACCCCCGCCAAGTCAACCCTAATCCTTAAACTCCAATCGATCCCGGAAGTTGCTCTCTGCGCTTTCTTTTGTGACACCGGCCGCTACAATACGCCGGCATGCAATGGAGAGTGGATTGGAATCCGGTGACGGCTAAACGATGGCGGCTTTTCCGCCATATGCGCCGTGCCTGGTGGTCGCTCTGGATCCTGGTTACTCTCTATGCCGTAAGCCTGGGATCGGAACTGCTGTGCAATAACACCCCGCTCCTGGTTCGTTTTGAGGGACGCATCTACTTCCCGATCCTGAAATTCCATCCGGAGGACACTTTCCTGAAGAACGGCCGGCATACCCGACCCGACTACAAAAAAATCGCCCAAACCGAGTCCTTCAAGGGGAACCCGGGAAATCTCATGGTGTTTCCGCCCGTTCCATTCGGCCCGTTTGAAACCACCGACCCGTCCTCGATCAAGCTGCCCGATGCCGTTTCCCTTACTTTCAAACCCGAACCCCGACTGGCCACGGTTAATCTCTCCCGTGACGGCATCATCAGAAAAGCCGTCGATACCGAATTTTTCTTCGGGGCCTCGCCTGAACATCTACTGGGGCAGTCTTTCTCAAAAACATGGCCCCTCCCCCCGCAACTGCGTGATGCCCTCGACTTCCGCTGGAAAAACGAGACCGCCCCTTCTTTCAGCCTCATGGCTTCCTCCTCACAACCCGTCCCGCTCGAGGCTGAACTCTGTCTCTCCGAATTTGTCCCGCGTAGCAGTCCGCCCTCCACGGTACGCATCACTTTGCGGGAACGGAAAGGACTTTCGGGTGCGGCGCAAGGGAAAGTGGCCCTGAATGATCGCCTCGAGGTGGTATCCTCCACTTTCCCCCTATGGGACTCCCTTCCCCCCGAAATCCGAACCTCCTTGATTGCTCTTGCAAAGACCCGTCTCGCTGGCCCGACCGAAGACCGTTCCCTCATCCTGAATAGCCGGCCCTACACCCTCACCGCCACCCGTTCAGAAGTCAGCTGGCCCTATAAACCCGGCTCGGACCACTGGATGGGAACCGACAGCGCGGGAAGGGATGTGCTCGCCCGGATCCTCTACGGATTGCGAACCTCGATGACTTTTGGATTCCTTCTGGTGGGGATGGCCATGGCCCTCGGCACCCTGCTGGGCGCCTTGCAGGGCTACTTCGGAAAAAATGTGGACATCATCGGACAGCGCTTCACCGAAATCTGGAGCGCCGTGCCCTTTCTTTATGTCATGATCCTTCTCGGAGCCGTTTATGGCCGCAGTTTCCTCATGCTGCTTCTCTGCTATGCCCTCTTCAACTGGATCGGTATCTCCTACTATATAAGGGCCGAATTCCTCCGTCTCCGCCATCTCCCCTTCGTGGAATCCGCTCGCTCGCTCGGCCTCCCGCACCGAACCATCATCTTCCGCCATATCCTGCCCAACGCCCTTGTCCCCCTGATCACCTTCTTTCCCTTCTATCTGGTGGGGGCCATTGGATCGCTGGCCGCATTGGACTACCTCGGCTTCGGGCTTCCCCCGCCCACTCCAAGCTGGGGGGAACTGCTGGCGCAGGCCCAGCAATTCCGCTGGGCCTGGTGGCTGATCCTCTACCCCTCGCTCGCGCTTTTCGTCGTCATGCTGCTCGGCGTATTTGTCGGGGAAGGGATCCGCAACGCGTATGATCCACGGCCCCGAATGAAATTCGAATAATGAGTACACTACTGGACATTCGAAACCTGGGCGTCACATTTGACACCGATGAGGGCCCCCTCAAGGCGGTGGACAATGTGTCGTTCTCCATCCAGCAGGGCGAGGTTGTTGGATTGGTCGGCGAGTCCGGGTGCGGAAAATCGGTAACCGCCCTGGGCCTACTCCGATTGATCCCCATGCCTCCCGGCCGCTTCACATCAGGCGAGGTGTTTTTCGAAGGCCGCGATTTGCTCCGCCTGCCAACGGATGAATTACGAACCATCCGGGGCCGTCGCATCAGCGTCATCTTCCAGGAACCCATGTCGGCCCTCTCACCCCTCCACCGCGTCGGCGCGCAACTGATGGAAACCTTGCAACTTCATCTTCCCCTGGATAAACGCACCGCCTGGAATACCAGCGTGGACTGGCTCAACCGGGTTGGCCTGCCCGATCCCGAGGCGCAAATGCGGGCTTATCCCTACCAGTTGTCCGGCGGCATGCTACAGCGGGTCATGATTGCCATGGCACTCATGCTGGAGCCCGCGCTCATCATTGCCGACGAACCGACCACCGCCCTGGATGTGACCATCCAGGCGCAGATTCTGGATCTACTCCGGACCCTGAAAAGCCAGGACGCCTCGCTGCTGCTGATTACCCACGATCTCGGCGTGGTCTGGGAATTGTGCGATCGCATCGTGGTGATGTATGCCTCCCGCATGGTCGAGGAAGGCCCGCGCCGGGAACTGTTTGAAAACCCCGCCCATCCGTATACCCGCGCCCTCCTCGACTCGGTACTGAGCCTCACCGGGCGCGCTGATCGCCTTTCCACCATTGAGGGACAGGTTCCCTCCCCACTGGCGTATCCCGCAGGCTGCCGGTTTGCCCCCCGCTGTCCACACGCCTTCGCCCGCTGCCACCAGGAACAGCCCCCGCTCTATTCTATTGCCGATAAGCGCCACTCCGCCTGCTTCCTCTCTGCTCCCAAAAAACCTGACCTCCTTAACCCCTGCCCCTCTGAACCCCTGAACCCCTAATCCTCCCCCTATGCCCCCTCTCCTCCAAATACACGCCCTCAAAACCTGGTTCCCCATCACCCGCGGGATATTCTCCCGGACCGTTGGTCATGTACGTGCGGTGGATGGCGTCTCGCTCGACATTGCGCCGGGCGAGACCGTGGGGCTGGTCGGAGAATCCGGGTGCGGCAAGACCACGCTCGGCCGAACCGTGCTAGGCCTCGAACCCCGGAAATCCGGCGAGATTCTGCTCGGGGGCATCCCGCTATGGCCCACCCGCCACCATGAAACCCTGCCCTTGCGACGCCGGGTTCAAATGATCTTCCAGGATCCTTACTCCTCGCTCAATCCCCGCATGACGATCCAGGAGATTGTAACGGAAGGCCTGCTCGAGCAGCGCCTGATCCGGCCCCGCGAGCGGGCTGATGCGGCGGCCCGACTCCTGCGGGAGGTTGGAATGGAACCGAGCGTCCTTCACCGGTACCCCCATGAATTCTCCGGAGGTCAGCGCCAGCGGATCAGCATCGCCCGCGCCATCGCCGTCCGACCGGAACTGGTCATCTGCGACGAGGCTGTCAGCGCGCTGGATGTATCGGTACGGGCTCAGGTGCTGAATCTGCTCATCGACCTACGCGCCTCCCACAATCTGGCGTACCTCTTCATCTCCCATGACCTCGGCGTTATCCGCCATATCGCCGACCGCGTCGTGGTGATGTACCTGGGCGTCGTGGTCGAGACCGGACCGGCATCCGAGGTGCTGGACTCGCCGGCGCACCCCTATTCCCGCGCCCTGATTTCAGCCGTACCCGTCCCCTTCGGCGAGAGCCGGAAACGGACGATCCTGAAAGGCGATGTCCCCTCCTCCTCGCATCCACCGCCCGGCTGCCGTTTCCACACCCGCTGCCCCCTCGCCCTCCCCGAATGCGCCGTCCGGGTTCCGGTCCTGGAGCCGATTACCCCCGGCTCAGCACGCCATGTCGCCTGCATCCGGAAGAATGAGATTTCAGACAAATCACACGATGCAAAAGCGCTTTTGCAAGGCGTTTTTCAATGAATCCGAATCAGGACTCCCAACGACGGAGGCGCCTCATGATCGTCATCCAGGTAGAATACATCGGTTGAGTTCGTGCGGTTCCCATCACCAAACAGCATCCCGAACTTCAGGCAGACATAACAGGTTCCCGTTGTGGTGGTAAAGGTGTACAAAGCGCGCGTCCAGTTGGCTGCGGCCGCCCTGTAACTGGTTCCCGCCGTTGAAAGCCATGCGCCTCCGTCCCGGTTTGGAGTTTCAAGCACTTGCAACTGCATTTCGCTCACGCCTGGCCCAATCAGGCCAGAGAAACCGGGACCCATCGCCTTATAGTAGAAACTGATGGAGTACTGGGTATTTGACAACACAGGAAAGTAGTAAACACGCAATGCCTGAACATAATCGGAACTGGCACCCATAGCGTTCGGTCCCGGCCGGGCCACAGCGGCAGTGGTTCGATTGATCCCGGCGCCGGACTCGAGAGTCCATTGGGCATACTGGTCATTGCCGGTGCCATTCACCCAGTACGCCTGGTTCGGCCAAGTCGGCTGGGTCACGCCTATGGTGGCGCCTTCAAAAAGGGGCAAATGAATCACGCCGGAGGGAAGCGGCACCGGATACACGATCTGCCCCCCCGAAACGGTTCCTGTACTCGCATTGAAACTTCCTCCGGGATTATAGGCGGCGGTAACCGTATACACACCAACCGGGAAGGTCGGCGGCAGCACGCTACTGAAGGCAATCCCTCCCGTCAGGGTTACCGCACTGCCGAAATTCACAGTGTTGGTCTTAAACTGAACCGTCCCGGTGGGCGTCCCGGCCCCCATGGAGGCAATCGCCACGGTGGCCGTAAACGCTATGGAATGGCCAAAGGTCGAAGGATTGGCGGATGACTCAATCGTGGTGACGGTATCCGGCATCACGTTCAGCAGACCGGTGCCAGTGAAATGGCTGTCCTTATGGGCGGCCGATGACGATGTGGATCCCCAAGTCCCTGACGCCTGAAAGGTCGCCCCACCATCCAGCGACAGGGCCTGAACCGTGTCCGTCCCCGTGAAGGCAAGATTCATCACGGCAGCGCCGCTCAATCGCACAGCAGCGGAATTGGCGATGTAGTCATGGGTGATGCCGGAGCTCAGCTTGTTCGTCGCCCCGGACAAAACAGTCACATCGCCACGACCGAGTCCGCCATCCTTCCTGACATCGAGCAGGCCCGTGTTGACTGTTGTTCCGCCTGAGTAGCTGTTGGTGGAGTTCAGAATGAGCGTCCCTGATGATGTCTTGGCGATCGCATACGGCCCGCTGATCGGACCGTTCAACGTAACGGCACCGACGGTGGTATTGAGGCCACCGATTTGAAAAGTCATGTCGCCGGTCAACTCCGGATAGGCGCCGTTGATCGTAATGGTGTCAGTGACCTGATCATCGTAGTTGAAAAACATCCGACTGGCGGAAGGAAAGTGTGCATTGGCTGTGGATAAGGTCATCGCACCGACTGATCCAAACAATCTCGTGCACAGCACAGAATCCGGAGCAAACGTCATGGCATTGTTTATTGATCTCGGCATGTTATCCGTAAAAATCAGGAAAGCTCCCGTATTGACAAGCACCTCATCGGACGCTGCCAAGGGATAGGCATTTCCAGTAACATCATTGCGCAGAAAGGCCCGCCCAGAGAATACCGTCAACTTACCGAGTGTGTTCTGGGCTCCCGGACGAATCACAATATCTCCCCCTTTAAGCGTCAACCCGTTTGAAACAGTTCCGCCGGCGACAAAACTATCCAAACCGCTTGAAGCAGCAAAATCCTCATGCCCCACCTCGAGAGGACTCACAATCGTCCCTCCGCCCGCACCCAATATTACATTTCTCAAGAGCCAGTTCTTTCCGCTCCCATACAATGCGCCGCCAGTAACTTCCAATGCGCCACCGGAAAAGGTAAGCTTGCAAGTCGCGGAAAGGGCGCCCAATTGATGAAGGTTGTTGGTATCTCGATTGACCGACAACGTGCCCCCGGCGATGGTGGTTCCCACGGTGTAGGTGTTGTTTCCTGCCAGCGTCAGTTTTCCGTCACCACGCTTATACAAAACGCAAGCTCCGCTGATAACATTACTGGCAGTGATATCACCGCTGGCGGTATTGACTATGGCTGTGCTACTTGAGGAGAAATTAAGAGCGAGAACCTGAAGACTGGTGCTGTTGTTCGCGATTTCACCAACCAAAGCGAAACGGTTTCCCTTCAATGTAAAGGAACCTGCGCTGCTAGTGAAAGTGATGTTGCTGAATGCGGTGCCGACCGCAAAGGTATTGGACGCGATCAATCCGATATTTCCATCAAATACAAGCGAATCTCCGGACGCAGGAGTACCTTCGACCCAGTTGCCTGCCGTGCCCCACTTGTTATCCCCACCCATGCCTGTCCAGGTACGCGTACCTGCACGCC
>CAIZMS010000404.1 GCA_903934155.1 uncultured bacterium
CCAAGGGAGCAACTCCCATGAAAAGCCAGACCGATCAGCCGGATGGGAAATATGGGTCGCCGATTCTGCCACAACCGCTGACACCATTTCGAAATCCGCAGACATGCTTCACTTTATTGGATTAACGGAAACCATTAAAGCAATATATTTTCGGTGCTTAACGGCGAGCTTGCGCACGAACTTGTTTTTTTCGATTTTCGCAAGCATGGTACTTTACGAAAAATCAGGAACCGTTAAACAACAAGTTCGCCGAAGAGAAAGAGTGATATGCGTTCCGAAGTAGACACCCCAATAGAACAACGCTTTCTAATGGTGCTGGGAAAGCTCAGTGATCACATGATCCGCCAGTTGGAGCAAGAGCAGATGCCGTTCTGGCTCGAACGAGCCCGGCAGCGAGGCGACAAGGGCATCCTGGCACAATGGGAACGCTTCTCCAACAGAGACAGAACCAAGGATCACGCTTTTTACACCCTTTACGCCTACGCCGACATTCCGCTAGGGCGTCGGTACGATTGTTTCTTCCCCAAGCACTCTGGCCCACCAGTCCCCACCAACTGCACGATAGAACACATCATCTTCGAGGGGTGGTTCCCCATTGAGGAGATTGGACACGGCCATAAGCACATAGTGTTCCTACGGTTCGATGGTGTTCCATCAGAGTCTGTGCCCGTCTTTGCGGACTGGGAGGAAGTCGGCCAAGCTGATTGGCAGTTTGGCTTGTGCGACCAAGCCACATATGATGCACGGAGATCTAGCAGCGAACTACCCGCTTCTGGTTACGTCCGCCCCGCGGCCGAACCAGAGCGATAACGTTAAGGATAAAAAATAATGAGAAGCATTCTTCAACTGATATTCGTGATACTTCTTGCCGGATGCGGACATATCCAGGCATCACGATTTCACAGCCTTGACCTCAAAATGGGAATGAAACGAGCTGATATAGAGAAACAAGTCGACGCCCTGCTTGGTCAGCCGCGGAAGTATTCCCCATACGGAAACAGCCTTCGTGGCGGAATTGTTCTGTATCATGATGGAGGTTGGATTCTTGAGGTGAATTACAAAGCAGGGGTACCAGCTCCATGGTTCGAGAATAAAGACGGAAAAATGGAACATTATCCACCCGTTGATGAAACACTACTTGAATACAAAATAAAAAAGAATCCCTAACAAGTGGGGCTCCGTCGGCCGGGACCAGAAGGCATCCCAAGATGGCTATACCGCCGCGAAGCCTTGACGTTCGGTCTGGAGTGAAAGATGACCCTCGAAAAACAACGGTTAGTGGTTCAGGGTGCCGCATGTGCCTCACTCGTCTATATGTTCATTAATCATGTTTTGACTTCCGGCCTTAATAGAGCTGGACCATCAGTCGATATGCTGATGTGGCATTTGGTGCCGATGCTTTACCTGAGCTTTTTTATTGTAGGCACGTTGCGTGTAATGATGTCGGTTAAACGGAAAGAGGCCCGGTTGGCTTGGATCCCCTGGAGCCAGTTCCTCATCCTTTCGCCGCTATGGATCCATGTCGGATTCAGGTATTTGTTGGCCTTAGTGTCGGGATTGCCATAAATGTATTTGGCAATATCCACACTGAGAGCGCTACCTGCCGCTATATATTTGGCAGGATGTTGAACAGATTCAGAATCAGAGAAGAACCGAACAAGGCAGGCTCCGTCGGCCGGGATACCGCCGCGAAGCCTTGACGTTGGGACTGAACAGAGATGACAAGAACCTTCGGCACAATGGTATTGCTCAGCGCATTCACGACAATCGTGGGTTGTCGGATCGCGCCCACACACTCGTGGTACAAGAACGAGTGGAGAGGAGGGTTCTCGTATGCTGAGGCTGGAAGGTACCTGGAAGACTATAGGAACGTGATTCTGGTTTGCGTTACAGAAGATCATGTCGAAGATCTCGACCCGACGAGATCATCATCTTGGTCTGTGCTGTGCTTCAAAGGAACTGTTGTCAAAACCTACAAAGGGGACTGGACTGTGGGGGAAAGGGTGGCATTCGCGCATGCACTGGATAGCACGGTCAAAAAGCAGAGCAACACGCGTGTGGGTCACCTCACGTTTGTGTTCACGGATGTTCACACAAACAAGGAGTTTGGAGTATTGACTGGCGACTTCGAGAACTACCTTCCGGAAACGGATCGGCTTCTGCGGTCTCTGTTTCCGGAAAACGTGAACGAATGAGGACATCCCAACCACCGGCGGCACCCTACGTCGCTCCGCGCCGCCGGTACGCCATAACGTTGGGCGGGTGAACCCATGAGGAGACAAGCACAGATGAAACTCGTGATCCTCGGATTGGCACTCATGACCGTGGTGGGTTGCGTCTCCAACATCGATCCCAAGGCCGCGCCCCCGATAGCATCAGACCGGTGTTACGGTGGAGCAATCAGGAGCATTCAGGAGTTCGGGGTGACGCCGGGAAACACGCCGGAGGACAATGCCGCTGCCCTGCAAAAGGCGATCGACTGGGCGGCGCGGCGCGGCGCGGCGCTGTTCGTCGAACCTGCGGACGAACCCTACCGAGTGGCGGGAGGCGTTGTTCTACGGCGCAACGTCTCGCTGATCGGGGTACATGGCCCCGTGGGTCGCGGCACGCGCCATCCTGAGAAGGCCCAGCCAGTCGGCAGCGTCTTCGCCATCACGGACGAAACCCGCCCGTTTCTGACCGTCGAAAATGCCACCCAGATCCGTGGCATACAGTTCTGGTATCCTCAACAAACGGCCACCAACGCCAGCCTCATCATCAAGTACCCGCCGACCATTCAGGTCTCGCATGAGAAGGGCGCGCAGGGAGTGACGCTCTCGTGTCTCACGTTCTACGGCGAGTACCTGGCCATGGACTTCGCGGCAAGCGCGGCGAAGATCTGCGAGCAAATTCTGATCGAGCACTGCTATGGCTACCCGCTCGGTGGCACCTTTATCCGCATTGACTATTGCTACGACATCCCGCGAATCCTGCACTGCCACGTGAATCCCGCCAATCGCCGCTTCATCGACGGCGGACACAGTCGTGAGGTGATCGACGCGGTCATGGCACGCCAGACGTTTTGCTACGTCATCGACCACACGGACAATGCCCAACTCATGGACGTCTTCACCTTCGGGACGTGGGGCGGCATACATCTCGGCCCGGCCACCTATGGACAGCTAAGCAACTTCAATTTGGACTGTGTGGCCGTCGGCATCCTCAAGCAGGGAGGCAACGCCTTCAATCGCAACTGGCAGATCGCCCAAGGCTCGATCATCGCGAATGCGGGGGCTCCCCTGGCCGATATTCACCCAATCATCGTCACGGGTCGCGGTCATACTGCCATCAGCAACGTCGAATGCTTCTCCGGGCCCAATCGCGCATTGACGACCGTTGGCCAGTCGCAGGATTTCCTGCTGGTGCAGGGATCCGAACGCCTCACGGTGAGCCTGATGGGGTGTCGCATGCGCAACTATGCCGGCGCGGAGCCGATCACCATTGAGAACCCCAACGCGATTATCCAGGCCGAGGCGTGCGTGGACCGGGACGAGAACCCGTACCGGCGCCGGCCCGAAGGCAACAAATAGTTATTAACAAAGCCGTAAAATAGTTTGCACCTATGGGAATGCGGTCTTTCCCGGGAACGCCAATCTCCCGATTGGCATTCCCTGTTTTTGCGGATAACCAAGTTGAGCGGGGAAAATCTGAGAGCCAAAGACGAAAAAGAGCCA
>CAIZMS010000405.1 GCA_903934155.1 uncultured bacterium
CGCATTCCACCGATCATCGTGTACAACCCCGTCAGGATAATCACCGCCACGGATCCCACCCAGAAGCTGTCAATGACCAATCCGCCCAGGTGAATGTTGATCTCCGGCAACAGGGTCGCAAACACCACGCCGCCGGCAAAAATCCCCACGGCGATCTTGGAGACCACAAACGTCACCAGCGAAACGATCGAGAGCACATAGCGGGATCCCACGCTAAACCGGCGTTCCAGGAATTCCGGCATCGTGAAGACCAGCGACCGGGCATAGAACGGAACAAACACCCAGGCCAGGACAAGCAGACACCAGGCATGCAACTCGTAATGAGCCATCGCCACCCCGTCCTTCGCTCCCGAACCTGCGAGCCCGACGATATGCTCGGAACCGATGTTCGACATGAAAATGGATGCGCCCACAACCCACCAGCCCAAATTCCGGCCGGCCAGGAAGTAATCCGTCGCGTTATCTTTCCCTTTCCGGGCCACCCACCAGGCAATGCCGACCAGCATGCAGAAATACAACCCGATCATCAACCAATCCAGCCCCACCAATGTCGCGCCATTTCCATTCATTGATTCTGCTCTCCTTGATTAATCCAATCCGCCCTGTCCCCATTATTTCCGCTGCCCGTAATACGCCTTACTCCCGTGCTTCCTGAGGTAATGCTTGTCCAGCAACACCCGCGGCACGGCGCGGGTTGATGGCGCAACCCGGAGGGTCTCCGAGGCCAGTTTGCTTAAAAACTCCAGCACCACCGCATTGTCCACTGCCGCCTGCGCCGATTTCCCCCAAGTGAAGGGGCCATGGCTCGCCACCAGAACCCCGGGGAAAGCGGCGGAATCCAGCGTCGTGAACCGTTCAACAATCACACGGCCGGTATTGACCTCGTAGTCGCCGGCAATCTCCCGGCTTGTCAGCGCCCGGGTGCAGGGAACTGTTCCATGGTAGTAATCAGCATGTGTCGTCCCGAAAGCAGGAATCTCGCGCCGCGCCTGGGCCCAGGCTGTGGCGTACAAGCTGTGCGTATGCACCACGCCGCCGATTTCCGGGAAAGCCCGGTAAAGCTCCAGATGGGTCGGCGTGTCGGAACTGGGATTCAACTCCCCTTCCACCACCGCGCCGGTCTTGATGGAAACCACCACCATATGCCCGGGCTTCATCCGGTCATAGGCCACGCCGGAGGGCTTGATGACAACCAGTCCACGCTGGCGGTCAATCGCGCTGACATTTCCCCACGTCTGAACCACAAGTCCCTCGGCCACCAGCCGCAGGTTCGCGCCGCAAACTTCTTTCTTCAGCGATTCCAGCATAGTCTCTCCTTCAGCTCCGCGCCGTGTTGCGAATCTCGATCAGGGTTTTCATAACGCCATGGAGGTTACCATTCCAGCCCGCCGTTCCAAACGCGTCATGCATTTGACGGTACAACTTATAGAGATCCCTGTAAACGGCATGGGCAGCAGGATCCGGCTTGTACACCACCGGCTTCAATCCTGTCATGGCCTTCTGAGCGGCGGCGAAACTCTTGTGCGCCCCGGCCACCACGGAGGCCGCCACGGCCGAGCCCAGGGCACAGGTCTGCGCCGACCGGGAAATTTTCATGGGGCGCCCGATAATGTCCGCATAAATCTGCATCACCATCGGACTCTTCTCGGCAATCCCGCCACAGTTGACGACCGACTTGACCTTCACCCCGTATTCCTCGAACCGGTTGATGATCGTCAGCGCCCCGAACGCCGTCGCCTCAACCAGGGCGCGATAGATCTCCGCCGGGGTCGTGTAAAGTGTCTGCCCCACCAGAAGCCCCGTCAGCCGCTGATCCAC
>CAIZMS010000406.1 GCA_903934155.1 uncultured bacterium
CAAGACAACGCACTGCCACTTACGGCCGGGAATTCCCTTAACCAAGGCAATGCCACTCGGTTCGCTTACCGTCCAAGCAGCATCAATTCCTAATACTGCATTCATGTCGGGATCCGCCAAAGCTGACGCCTCCATCATCTCAATTTATAAATTGCGGAATTAAGGACGAAACACGTCTAAGATCCGCAGCGCGAAGCTCGATCACTGTCCATGGCGATACTGCATTCCTCAACTTGTTTCGGATAAACCCATCCCGCCTTGCAACATGTCCCAAGTGAACCGAGGCCCCGTCGATGTAGATTGCAATCCTACGTTCAGGGATCGCGAAGTCTGCGATCGTTATCGGGGTTGTACCGTCCGGGACGCCAATTTCGACCTGTTTGGCTGGCTTGAAACCGTGCTGCTCAAACAGGCGAAGAAACTTCAATTCCAAGGGTGACCCTACTCCGGCGGCATAGGCCTCAAGCCATGGGCGAGGATCATGAACATCCCCTACCTCAGGACCTTGCGCCACCGGCGTCTCTTGCGCCAGACTCTCCAGTGTCGTGATTGCCAAAGGCCACGACAAATAATCGTGAAACCTCTGGTTCGCATAGGTCTTGAGGCACCGGTAACAGGCAGTCTGACAACCCTCATGCTGCAAATGCTGAATTGCCCGTTTGGCAACTTGGTCGAACTCGCTTGCGGCCTTTGCTAGATATCCTGTTCCGCCAAGACTGGAATCAATGAAGGATAATGCAACATAGCGCAAATCCTGTCCGTCAATTTTGCGAGTCCAAGGCCCTTCAAGTTCGAACTCAACCTCGGAACCATCCAACATATAAAACTGTCGCATGCCCGTCCGCAGCGCATAGCCCAGCGATAAGCCCCAACTCTTGTGTTCATCTGGCTTCATGGCAGGAACAGGAATGGTCAGCCTCAGTATTTCGGTCTTGCCCTCGGCAACGAGTGCCAGCGGAACAGGTGGCTGTCCGCGCTTGGAACAATCCGCTCGGTGTCCATAGGGGTCTTCCTGCCCCTGACGGACTTGCTTGCGACCCTTTGCCTTTGCCGATGGACGGGGAAAGTTCAATAAATTCCCGCACACACCACAAAGCAGGAATCCTTTTCCTTCCGCGTGAAGGCACGGCATATTCGACTCCAAATCCTCTGGCGTTGGTGCCCGACCTTCATTGAGCCATAGGATCGTTTCGTTTCGGTGAAGAACCAGCGACCATCCGCAATCATAGGCCCAGCGCCCGGCAATCTCGCCATCCCGTTGTGGATAAATCCGCACGGTATTTCGCCCCGGAATACGGTCTTCTTCACTCAAAACCGGGCCCTCGTCTTTCTTCGCCAGAAAACCGCCATAGGCAAAGGCCGCGTTGCCGCTGCCCGGCTCTGAGTGCTCGCAACGCGGACACACCGGTCGTTGCGCGTCATAGCGCAAGTCACATTCCGGACACTTACGGTAGGTAACGGCCGGGGTTTCCGCCCTCGGGTTCCATGGCGACGCCATATCCAATCCGCACACCCGCCAGCGTTTGGTGCGGGCAAAGACTTGTGAATTTGGCTGGAACTGGGCTATCCCAAAAGGACGGGCCACGGTAATGGATTCCTCTTCATTCCGGTCGCCCATTAGCCGTAATGCCGCCGGTTCAACAGGAAATTCATAGCCAGGAAGAATCCCGGTTTCCGCAAAACGGCGCAGTGGATAGCCCGCTGATCGGTCATCGGCCTGCTCTCCATCCCGGTTTCGTCCTGCGGGAATACCCAACAAGCGGGCCACCAGATCCCCGGCCCGAACGGCCTGTCCTGGATCACGAACAGTCCTTGAATACCGTTCTATGGCCTGTCTCAACTCAATTACCTGCCGGGACGTTCGCTCGATCGTATCGCGAATGCGCAGTTTCAGCCTGTCCAATTCCGCCCGCAATCGGTCATCCGTTAACCCTGCGGCATCCAGCACAACATTGCCGAATGCCTCATGGCTCATCTCCACGGCGTAGTCCGCCTGTGAGGCCACACTGTTAATCAACTCGCTGAGTTTCTCCTCATCCACGGCCCCATCAGGTTTAACGTACTCCAGCATACGTCCGGCCAGACCAGGCTCAGCGGCACCGAATGCCATCGCAAAAATATGGCGCAAGATCACGTCACGGTTCGTAATCGCCAAACCGGGTGCCGGGATTTCGCCTGCGATCATTTCTGCCGGGTGATCAAAGAAATACTGATCATGAGGGGTCCGCCCGGCATATCCGAGGACCAGACCAACACGCGCCCGCCGCCCAGCCCGTCCTCCACGCTGGGCATAGTTATCAGGTCGAGGCGGAATGTTACGCATCGCTACCGCGTCCAGTCCGCCAACATCAATTCCCATTTCAAGGGTTGGCGAGCAGGCCAATACATTCCGCTTCGCTTTGTCCAACGGAGCCTTGAACTCAGACTCCAAGGCCGTTCGCACGGCTGACGGCACCTGTGCGGTATGCTCAGCCGCATTAAGGGGCATCCGCCGATCCGCCCGAATCCGCTTTACGGCCCGATGCCGCTCTATGTCCTTATCAGCCCAAACCACCATCTTTCCACGACACTTCGGGCAGGGAGCACCAACCTCCGCTCCAGGTTTGGACAGCCCGCAGACATCACAATGGCGCCTCGTTCCCTCCGTCAGGGGCGCGAGGAGCATCCGCTCATGATTCACTTGTAGTAATGTGCAGGTTTTGGATGATCCAAACAATTTCTCAGGCGTCAGATACCTTCCCTTGAACAACAGTTTCATCAAGGACACTGCATTTACGGACTCCAACTCACTTACCCCGCCAAACCTGGCCAATAAATGCCGGATCAGCTTTTCAAATGACGGGCCGGAGCCTCGTGATGAATCACGCCACACATTGCGCAGCTTGATCCCCTGCGGCACGTCATGCTCATCAAGCCGACTCAATGGCTCACCGCTCGCGTCAGCGGGCAATCCTTTGGGCCAGACCATGGACCGCTCCCACTCCGCCGCCGCAAAATATGTTGGCCAGGCCGCATGCCGGGGGTGATAACGCAGCAATTCCCGCGATAAAGCCCCCTGATAGAGCGCCATATCAAGGAAGCACCTGCAGAGATAGCCGAGTTGCGGAACCGAAATTCCAAACGTACCCGCCAAAGCCACCCCTTCGGCCTGAACAAACCCATCCAAGTCCTCATAGGCAACGCCGACAAGCCCCACATTCACGATCGAGGCACGGTACCCCGCACTGACAGCTACATCATCCAGCAAGGGCGCTTCCTCATAGGCCCTGAGCCGCTTGCGTTGCTCCTCGGACATATATTTGCCGCCATCCTCTGGTGCGCAGGGATTATCCCGGTCCTGCACGCCGATATCACCCAACAGTTCCACAACTCTCTGAATCGGAAGCGGGCCCGCCTGTCCCAGGATCCGCATCAAATTGCGCCGCATCCGGTCGTATCGACTGGCAAAAATGATAAAACGAGCCTGATGAGCCGCATCCTGGCGACTGTCACTGAAGATCAGCAAGCGATTCTTGCCATCGTTGCCTACCTCACCGAGATGCGCCTCTTCCAGCGCCTCCACAGTGCCTTCCGCCAGGACCTTCAAGGCGGCGGAAGTACCCAATGATACGGGCGTGATCACATTTCGGCTCCCGGCCCGCCCGCCGCACCAGTGGCAAACACGGCGATCCGGCAACAACATAACCTTCCGAGAATAATCCTTCGGATTGTTGCTGAAGGCCAACGTCATCGGATCAATTGATCCATTTGCGGCGTCACGCCTGACTCCCTTGCCAGTTTGGGTCTCATCCTCATTCGCATCGTCGTCATCCTCATCGGTTATTGCGTCACCGAACTTTGACGCATCAAGGAGCATCCATTCCGCATTGCCATCCTTTGCATTTCCGATGGCCGGTTGGAGCGTTCCTTCCTTGGGATCACCCGTAAGTTGCAGGTAGTCCGTCCCGCAGTTACGGCACAAATGTAATGGGGACGTCTTGTGCCCGCATTCACATTGCTCCTCTCCCATGGGGTACAACTTGCCGCAGGCGGGATTTAGACACCGATGGAAACACCAACCGCCACGGATGAACCTATGGGCGCGCAGACGGAGCATACCCAAGACTTCTTCAGGCAAAGCCGCCCCGGCAATCAGGACAGTCTCCACCTCCTTGCGGATGGCATCCAAATCACAGGTTTTGCGTTCCTCAACCTCAGCCTTCACACGTTCGGCAATCTGAGTCATCGATAGCGGCGTAGCAATCAGCCAACGGTGGATATCCCAAAGCAAGCAGCAACGCCGTGCAGCCTCCGCAACGGAGGTTTTCGCAGATACGCCCGCCACACGGCAGAGAGCCAGGCGCACGCTATCAGCATCGGCAATATCAACAACGACATCCGTCACAGGGTGCTCAGCATACCCGGCCTCGGCAGGCACGGTCAGATCCTGCACTTCCTCCCCGAATACCTGAATGGTCTCCTGTTCGCACCCAGTTAATTTTCCAAAGAACTCCCGCACTGCTGCATCACGTCGTTGCCGCGCTTCCTCGGGCGTGATACCTGAGCCGACCATACTCTTAATGGTGGCTGAGGTTCCGACCGGGATCAGGGACGGGAACCTGCGGACACGATCCGCATCGGACGGGTTAGGCAGCCAGTCCTGGGCGGCCCGTCGCAAATGCGCCCGCAAACGCCGCACAAGCAAGGCAATGTTGCTACCCAAACTACCGCGATAGGTGTGAACTTCATCGAGCACAATGAAATGGCACCGGTGGTTCGCGAAAATGGCATCCCTATCAGCAGGCCGGATCAGTAGGTACTCCAACATCATGTAGTTGGTCAGCAAGATATGGGGTGGATTACGGCGCATCGACTCCCGTTCCGTCTGAGTCGTCCCGCGATTGTACTGGGCGACCTTCACTGCCCCACTGAATCCAGCCTCCTCCAGATAGGCATTGATACGTTGCTGTTGGTCCTCGCACAAAGCGTTCAAGGGATACACCAGAATTGCCGTCAACCCCGGCTTTTTGAAGCGCGCCGCATCCTCAATAGCATTCTGGATCACAGGGAGCAAGAAGGCCTCGGTCTTACCAGAGCCGGTCCCCGTGGTTACCACAACCGGCCTGGCATCGGGCCTCAACAGTTCCGTCATGGCAGCCGACTGGTGGCTGTAGGCATAAGGCGAATGAGACCGCTTCTCCATCACTCCGGCGAGCTTCGCGTCCAATGCCAGATCACGCCACTTCTGCCCCGACCGGAATGGACGATGGGCCTGATAAAAAGGCTCCTGGGCAAGGAAAAGAGGCTTTTCGATTTCCTTCTCCAAGGCATGTCTCAGATCCTCGTCCCGGGCCCTGAACTCGGTGACAAGATGATCCTCATATTCCTGCAGGATGTGGTCGAGGGCGATTATGGGATGTAGTGGCATGTGAGGATTACCCTCCCGTCAGATGATGGAATTTGTTCATGAGTAGTTTCTTCCTAGCAACAAGAAACTCCGGGAAGGTAGCGACACCCCAGTTTCCGTCGGGAATTGAGTGCTTTTCCCGCTCCTCCGCCGTACGGCCGACAATCCACTTACCAAAGGGTGTATCGGATTTAATGCGGTTGGGAGACCGCTCAACAAGCCGGATATTGGAAATGCTATTGATCTGCTCCTCTGGAACCTTGGCGGCTGTCAATTCCGCATGTGAGAAAATATGGTCCTGTTCAGGAACATTTCCATCCATCTGCGGCACAAAATTCACCGCATTGCCATACGCCGTTGAAAGGATCAAATAGCTTCCAGGCTGCCGATACCGGGTCTTATCAAGTACCGCTTCAACGTTAACCTCCATGCTACGCGTCGTATCCGCACCGAGTTTTGATGCGATCTCGGCCGCAGGGAAGCAATCGGAGGTGCTTGCGTCTATCGCTGTTTTGCATACGTGCAACATGTTATCGGCCTGACCACCGAACGTTCCCTGCAGAAGAGCCTTCATCAACCATAGCCTCATGTCGGCAAGTTCAGCGCTCGTAATGCAACCCTTCTCCTCACCAACCGACTTGCGGCCGCGCTTAAACGACCAGTAGATCAGGGGGATTAGCGCATTGTAGCTGGACAGTAACTTATTGCTTGTCAGCCAAAAGTGGTCGCGGACAAGATCCCCTACCAGCAGGATCGACGGCTGAATACGTGTCATCCATTCGCCCTGCTTAGCCTCACCGTCCTTCAGTGTGTCAATCAAACCTCGGCTAAAGTTCTTCGTCAGATATCGGATGCCGTCCCGATCTTTGGCGTAGCAAACGAGAACAGCCTTCAGGATAAAGTCGGCAGTGAACTTGTACCGGTCATCACCGTCGAGTTTGTCCAGAATCCCTTCGAAAAGCGTCCTCGCCTCCGGCCAAAGCATTTTGACAGTCGAAAATAGCAGATCTGAGTAAGTCAGAACCGTTCCACCACGGTTGGTCCTTACAAAGATATCGAGCACTTTGTCGTAGTTGTTTTCGACTTCAGGGTAATAGTATACGAGTTTCTCATAGCGAAGCAGTCTCAACAGTTTTGCTG
>CAIZMS010000407.1 GCA_903934155.1 uncultured bacterium
ATCGCCGACAATTCCTCCGCCAGCCGGATGGAATTGGCAATCACCGATATACTGCGCTTGCCCTTCAACAACCCCGCCATCTGAAAAGTCGTCGTTCCCGAATCGAGAAAAATCTGATCACCATCCTGAATCAGGTTAACCGCCAACTCACCCACCCGCCGCTTGGCTTCCACATTCAGAATGTTTTTTGAGCGGAATGAATAGTCGGCATGACGCTTCAAGGTGGCCCCGCCATAAATCAACTCCAACTCCTGGGCATCCGCCATCGTCTTCAAATCGCGCCGAACCGTGGCCTCGGAAATGGACAGCTCAACAGCCAGATCCTTCACCAGAACATGCCCGTTCCGATAGACCCGCTCTAAAATAAAGTCTTTTCGCTGTTTTCCAGAGTAAACCACGTGAAAATACTCCCTTATGCAAAAACTATGTGCATGTTTGCCATAAGTGTTGCATCATTGTCAACAAAATGTTGCAAATATTTGTTTGACATATTAACATGATAATTCCATATTTGATCAAATTATTGAGTGGAGTTGGCTTTTTATTTGAGTCGCATATTTCGATTTATCATCAGGAGAAGCAATTATGTTTGAAGTTCAAATGCCTCAAGCCGGACAATCTATGGAAGAAGGAACAATCGTCCGTTGGCTCAAGAATGAAGGCGACAAAGTTCAGGCAAAGGACATTCTTTTCGAAGTGGAAACGGACAAGGCCGTGGTGGAGGTGGAGGCCGGACATGACGGCATACTCCGTAAAATCATTGTGCCACCCGGCCAGATGGTTCCGATCCGGACCAAAGTGGGCTTGATCGGTAATGCCAACGAACCGATTCCCGCTGGTTCTGACTCCCCTGCCCCCGCCGTTCAACCGGCTTCCGTCGCCTCCGCACCCGAACCGGCCGCCGCATCCGGAGGAACCCTGACCGATGTGCTACTGCCCCAGGCCGGACAATCCATGGAAGAAGGAACCATCGTCCGCTGGCTCAAGAATGAAGGCGACAAAGTCCAGGCAAAGGAAATCCTGCTGGAAGTTGAAACCGACAAAGCCGTGGTGGAAGTGGAAGCCGGGCATGACGGCACGCTACGCAAAATCCTTGTTCCCGCCGGAACGACCGTTCCGGTTCGCACGCGTATCGCGCTGATCGGCGATGCCAACGCCGCTCTGCCTGCCGGTGTCGCCGCCCTTCCCGCCAAGCCTGCGGCCGCCGCCGCTCCTGCGACACTCCCCCCGTCAGGCCCGCTGAAAGCCTCTCCCGCCGCCCGCAAAATCGCAGGCGAGCGCGGGATTGAGCTCACTTCCGTTGGCTCCGGCTCCGGGCCCAACGGCCGGATCACCTCACGCGATCTTCCTGCCCAGGCGGCGCAGGCCAAGGCGGCACCCGCAGCGCCCGTCGCGGCCCCCACATCCGTCAACGGCCAGGCGACACGCCGCCGATTAACCCCGATGCGCAAGGCCGTGGCCCGGAACCTGCTGGCCTCGAAGCAGAACATCCCCCACTTCTACATGCAGCTGACGGTCAACGCGGTACCCCTGTCCGAACTCCAGAAGTCTGAGAAGAGCAAGTACCAGTGCTCACTCAATGACTTTGTAACCAAGGCGTGCGCCAAGGCCATCCGGGAATTCCCGGCTTTCCGAAGCCGGATTGAGAATGACGAGATGGTGGAATTCAACGATGTGAACATCGGAATCGCCGTCGGAATGGACGAAGGGCTTGTGGTTCCGGTGGTTCTGGGGGCGGACACCCTCTCCATCAAAGATCTGGCCGCCGAGACACGGCGCCTCGCCCAATCGGCGAAAACCGGAAAAATCGAAAACATGGGCAAGGGCGTCTTCACCATCACCAACCTCGGGATGTTCGGCATCGAGCAGTTCACGGCCATCGTGAATCCGCCGGAAGCCGCGATCATGGCTGTCGGAACCCTCCGGGAAACAGTAGTGGTTCAGGATGGCGCCATGTGGCCGGGCAAAGTCATGACCCTGACCCTCAGCGCCGACCACCGCGTGGTGGATGGCCTTCCCGCCGCCAAGTTCATGGCCCGTTTGAAAGAACTGCTGGAGACACCGGCGCAGTTGCTGTAAATGAGGAAAAGGAATCCAGAATTCAGGAGCCAGAATCCAGAATGAAGAAAAAGTCATCCCTTCATTCAGTCATTCACCTCCCCCTTCTGGATTCTGAATTCTGGATTCTGGATTCCAAATCTATAAGGAGCTATTGATGAGTAAACATTTCGATATTGTCGTTCTCGGCGCCGGACCCGGCGGTTATGTAGCGGCCCTGAAAGCCGCCCAAATGGGGGCTTCGGTCGCCATCGTGGAACAAGGGCATCTCGGCGGAACCTGCCTGAATGTGGGTTGTATCCCCTCCAAGGCGCTACTCGCTTCCGCGGAATTGATCCATTCCATCCACGGCGCCAGCGCCATGGGCGTGAAGGTCTCGGGCGAAGTCACCTTCGACTGGCCCGCCATCCAAACCCGTAAGGACAAGGTTCTGCAGACGCTGCGAAGCGGCATCAAGTCCCTCTTCGCCGCCCGGAAGGTCACGCTCTTCCAGGGCCGCGGGAAACTGAATGGCCCGGGAAAAATCGTGATTGAAACCAAGTCGGGCACGGAGGCCATCACCGCCGGAAAAATCATCCTGGCCACGGGCTCGATCCCCGCACGGATTCCCGGCTGGCCCACCGATCCCGAGAAAGTCTGTACCAGCGATGAATCCCTTCACTGGAAGACCCTTCCCGCCCGCCTCCTGATTGTCGGCGGCGGCGTAATCGGCTGTGAATTCGCCTGCATGATGCGCGAATTCGGGGTTCAGGTGACCATTGTTGAACTGATGCCGCGGCTTCTGCCGGAACTGGACGAAAGTCTTGCGGATCCGCTACAGAAGGTGTTCACGAAGCGCGGCATCCAGTGCTTCACCGGAACCAAGGTGGAAACCCTGACCGCTGGGAGCACCGTCAAGGCCGTTCTGAGCAACGGCCAGACCGTGGAAGCCGACCGCGTCCTGTTGTCCATCGGGCGCCGTCCCAATACCGCTGATATCGGACTGGAATCCGTGGGCCTGCTTACCGACCGCGGCTTTGTCCGGGTGAATGATCACATGGAAACCCCGGTCAAGGGAATCTATTGCATCGGGGATGCCAACGGGCGCTGCCTGCTTGCCCACGCCGCTTCGGCGCAGGGAATCGCGGCCGTGGAGAACGCCATGGGGCACGCCCACCCGTTCACCGCCCCCATTCCCTCAGCTGTCTATACCTTCCCGGAAATTGGCGCCGTGGGCATGACCCAGGCACAGGCCAAAAAAGCCGGAATTCCCATCGCCATCGGCTCATTCCCCCTGGCGGCTCTGGGCAAGGCCATCGCCGTCGGCCATACCGAGGGCTTCGTCAAGGTGCTCCGTCACCGCGAAACCGGCGAACTGCTCGGCGTCCACATGATGGGGCACAACGCCACCGAATGCATCGCCTCGGCAGGCGCCATGATTCACCAGAAGGTTACGGTACAGGAGTTGGCCGAAGTGGTGTATGCCCACCCGACCATCAGCGAGAGCATCAAGGAAGCGGCGGAGGATGCCCTCGGAATGGCCGTGCATCTCCCTCCCCGAAAAATTCTCAGAGCAACAGCAGGATAACAAACTATGAACACAGAATTGATCAACATGATCGGCCCCGCACTGCGGGGCCTTTTGGCGGACAATAGCGAAATCCTCAAACTGGTCTCATTCGCACCGGAGACCGGCAGCCAGCCCAAGGCCCTGACCGTGACCCTCCCAGAAAACCCTGCCCTCCCTGCCGTCCTGGATGTCCTTCGCAAGTCTCTCGCTGACTACTCCAAGGCGAACGGGGCCAAACCCACCACAGTCATTGTCTCCGGAGTGGGCACGTTCACCGTCGCCAACAGTCCGGTTAAAACCGGGCGCGTGGCCGGAACCGTGGCGGTTGTCACCGGCGCCGCCCAGGGATTCGGTCTTGAGATTTCCAGGCAGTTCGCCGCCGCAGGCGCCCATGTTGTCCTGCTCGACATGAATCAGGCGGGAGCCACCTCCGCCGCCCAGGAACTCTGCAAACAGTTCGGCGCGGGACGCGCCATCGGGTTGGCCTCGAACGTCACCGACCCGGCCTCCATGGCGGCCGCGATCCATGAAACCGTCAAGGCCTTCGGTGGGTTCGATGTCTTTGTCGCCAACGCCGGCGTGCTCAAGGCGGGTAGCGTCAAGACCCAGAGCGCGGCAGATTTCGACTTTGTTACCGCCGTGAACTACAAGGGCTATTTCGTCAGCGTCCAGAAGGCCGCCCCGATCCTCGCCACCCAGCACCTGGCGAACCCGGAGTACTGGAGCGACATCATCCAGATCAATTCGAAGTCAGGACTGGAAGGCTCCAACAAGAACGGTGCTTATGCAGGCAGTAAGTTCGGCGGCATCGGGCTTACCCAGTCGTTCGCCATGGAACTGGTGGAGGACAACATCAAGGTGAACTCCATCTGTCCCGGAAATTTCTTTGATGGCCCGCTCTGGTCCGACCCGAAGAACGGCCTCTTTGTCCAGTACCTGAGCACCGGAAAAGTCCCGGGCGCCAAAACGGTCCAGGATGTGCAGAAGTTCTATGAAGCCAAGGTGCCCATGCGCCGCGGCTGCATGGCGCAGGATGTCATGAAAGCCATTTTTTATCTGATGGAACAAAACTATGAAACCGGCCAGGCGGTTCCCGTAACCGGTGGCCAGGTGATGCTGTCTTAAAAACTAAAAAGGAAACTCCCATGCCCACAACAGCTTTTCCCAAAACCCAGTATGCCGTTCAACTCGTCGGTCCCGGCGAACTCAAACTCAACACCGCCAAGCCTGTCGTGGCGCCGGGCCCGCACCAGGTGCTCGGCAAAATTGAATCCGTCTGCCTGTGCTTCTCGGATCTCAAGCTGCTCAAGCAGTTCTCCCAGCACCCGAGGAAAAGCGAAGTGATCGGCGGGCTATCGCCGGAGGTCTTGAAGGACATTTCAAGCTATGTGCCGGGTGATAAACCAACCGTTCCGGGCCATGAAGCCGTCATCCGGATCGTGGCAGTGGGTAACCAGGTCAAACACCACAAGGTTGGCGAGCGCTGCCTGGTTCAGACCGATTATCGCGCCTTTGTCACGGCCGGATCAAACGCCGCGTTCGGCTATAACTTTGAGGGAGCGCTCCAGGAATATGTGGTGATGGATGAGCGCGTGATCATGGATCCCGCCTCCGGGGAACGCTTTTTGATTCCGGTTCCTGAAAATCTGAGTGCCTCCGCCATCGCCCTCGTTGAACCCTGGGCCTGCGTGGAAGACTCCTATGTAACCCCCGAGCGCCAGACCATCAAGGCTGGCGGGAAACTGGCCGTGGTGGTGGACAGCGACCACAAGATGAAGGGACTGACTGAAAGCTTTTCACGTGAGGGGAAACCGGCCTCCATCAGCGTGGTCTGCGCCGACGGGACCCATCGGGAACTTGAAAAGCTTGGAATTCCCGTGACCCGTGTTCACAGTGCCTCGGAATTGTCCAAGGAATCCTTCGACGACATCGTTTATTTTGGCTACGACAAGCAGACCATCGAAATCCTCAACGACAAGCTCGGCATCTGCGGCATCATCGCCATCGTCACCGGCGGACACAAGATCGGCCATCCCGTCTCCGTTGGTGTGGGCCGGGTCCACTACGGCATGACCCGCTGGATCGGAACCCTTTCCGCCAATGCCCACGAGGCCTACAAGGTTATTCCCTCCACGGGCGAAGTGCGTGAGCATGACAGCATCTGCGTCGTCGGTGCGGGTGGCCCGATGGGCCAGATGCACGTCCTACGCGATGTCTGCATCGACAAGAAGGGCATGACGGTCATTGCGGTAGACTTTGATGACGCCCGCCTTGCCAACCTGCTTGAAAAGGCAGAACCGCTGGCCAAGGCCAACAAGATCGGACTGAAGTCCGTGAACCCGAAAAACCAACCCCTCACCGGCCCATTCAGCTACAATGTCGTGATGGCGCCGATCGGAGCCCTCGTGTCCGATGCCGTCAAAAACAGCACCAAGGGATGCCTGATCAACATTTTCGCAGGAATCCCTGCTCCCACCCGACATGATCTGGATCTGGACACCTACATCGCCAACGGCTGCTTCATGTTCGGAACGAGCGGATCGACCATCCGTGACATGAAGATCGTCCTGGAAAAAGTGGTCGCCGGACGTTTGGACACCAACCGTTCCGTTGACGCCATCAGTGGCATGGCGGGGGCCATGGACGGTCTGGCTGCGGTCGAAAACCGGACTCTGGCCGGCAAAATCGTCATCTATCCCATGCTCCACGACTTGGCGCTTACCCCCTTGTCAAAACTGGGCGAAATCCTTCCCAAGGTTGCCGCCAAGCTGGATCACGGAAACTGGACAACAGAAGCCGAAAAGGCGTTGCTGGCATAATCTGGCATAATCTGGTTGACCGTTCCGGATGAAACGGCGATTATTCCAGACCTTATGCACCTTGCAGTTGGTGAGTTTTTCAAGACCCCGGTCTTTTGGTCAGCGTTTCTGGCTTATGTCTTTGCGTCGTTCCTGAAAATGATCGGGAACTTCCGGAAAACCAGAAAAATTGATTTCCAGTACTTGACCACTCTGGGCGGCATGCCCAGTGCCCATTCGGCCATGGTCGGCGGACTTGCCACCTCGGTGGGAATGCGGGAAGGCTTCGGCAGCACAATCTTTGCGGTGACTTTCGCGTTTGCCGTCGTGGTCATGTTCGACGCCTCAACCGTACGGCGCGCAACGGGTCTTCAGGCCAGGCTCCTGAACCAGATCATTGACGAAGTGTTTAAAAACCATCACCTCTCCGCCCAGAAGCTCATCGAGATTCTCGGGCACACGCGCCTTGAAGTCGGCGCCGGTCTGGCCGTCGGCGTGGCCATCGGCATGCTGGTCAGCGCCCTCATGCTGTAAGCAAAATCCACCCGAGATCACTCTACCGACAGCACCGTGAGGGTCTGGGTATTGCGTCCGATTTTGATTTTAAAGGTGTCACCCGCGGTTTTTCCCAATACGGCCTGCCCGAGGGGAGACTGCGCGGTCACAATCGTGATTTCCTCTCCCTCAACCAGAATTGTTTCGCCCCCGGCGGCAGAGCCGAACAAAATGACTCGGGTCTCCCCGGCGCTTGATTTCAGCCGGACGAGGGCACCAAGTTGAATCAGGCTCGACTTGTGGAGCGCCTTGAGCGGCAACATCTGAAGGCTTTCCAGGGCGTTTGAAAGCTCTTCCACCCGCTTGGCATGACCCCGGGCCAGAAACGACTCCTCCAGCTTGAAGGTATCGTACTTATGCTCCGCATGATGTTCCTCACTGGTGGCCGTCGCGAAGGACTTCTTCGCCACAGCAGTGGTGGAAGCCAGCTCCGCCCTCAACTGGTCCATAAAACGTTGATGAATCTCCTGCTTGGTCATGGGGGCAGTCTATCACGATTGACTATCCGTTCCAGCGTCATTCGCTGCTGATCTTGTAGAACACATTCTGCCAGCCATTACTCATCGGCTCACCCCATTCCATCTGTCCGGATACTCCCGTAAAGACATGGCTGGTGACCCAGTAGGGAGCCATCAGGTCATGACACCGAAGCACATAATTGGTCGCGTAGGCGGCCAGATTGGTGATGCTCAAGGACACGGCTCCTTTTAAAATCGACATCCCCTTCAAGGCCGTCTTATGGGGCACGTTTCTGATGGTATAAGTATAGGTGTCTGGGGAACCCACGTTGACGACGGAACTTCCAGGAGCGAGCTTGAATACGATGGTTTTGTTTTTTGGAATCGAGTCACGGAACACCGTGAGTGGAATCAAATACGGCGCGGGCTCTTTGTTTTTATAAAAGTTGATCGCCCCCCGGTGCGATATATAGTCCACGCCATATTCGGCAGTACTGCTCTCATCAATCATGTAGGAGAAGTACTGATCAACAGGCCAGTTGGTCATGCCGGCGGGTAGCGTCATGATCACGGGGATCGTGAGGGAACCCACCGTGTCGTCACTGCTGGCACCCGGGGCTGTAAAAGCCGCCCGGGGAATTTCCACATTCAGATTGGACACAAAGAAAGTGAGGTCAATGTCGCCCACAACCCGGTAAGGCTTCGGAAAATCTGACGAAATGACATAATTGGTGTCGGCGGAGGTCATCCTAAGCGTCACGAGCGAGCCGTCCGCCACGCTCAATTTACAGTTCCAATTTACTATTGGAACGCTTTGTGAACCATCGCTCACCCATAAATTGCTATCCGCTACGGGAGCCCCTGACACCCAGCATGTGACCGTTCGTGTCTGCAGGATGCACGTGAAGGTCACGCCGGAAATATTGCCGCCCCCCACCCAAACATTACCCCCGGAGTAATTACAATTGAACGAATACCCCTTGTACATGACAACCAGCGTATAGGTGAAATTGGTTCTCGGTATGGCAATCTGGAATTTTCCATCTGAAGCAGTCGCACTCGAACCTGCAAAGTTCGTTCCACCGTAAGTTCCCACCTGCAGAAAATTATTGACGATAGCTCCCTCCAGCGGTTGGCTAAACTCATCCAACACCACACCGCTAATCGTAATGGGGGTGGCGATGCCATTGGTCACCGTCACTTTGGCGGAAACGGTCCGGGTGTGACCCTTCATGTCAGAGACCGTGCAACGCACGAAATTGACGCCGTTCTGACTCCAGACATGGGCGCCATTCGTCGCAACCCGGGCGTCGGCATTCACCCCACCGAAGTCGGATCCCCCGGATGTCGTATTGTCGTCAAATTCCCAGTAATAAGACAGAGGATCTCCATCGGGATCTAAAGCTAATGCGGTGAAGGTCTGCTGGACGCCTGCGGAAAGGGACAGGTTGGTCGGAAAAAGAGACAGTGCGGGAGCCTGATTACCAGGAAAGTCCCCGAAATTGACCACCACATCCAGTGATTCGGGGGTGGTGCCGCCTTTCCGGATTGGCGTCACATGGATACCGGCCTCAGCATCAGTGTAGGTGCGCCCGATCTGGAGTTGAGCATCATGCATGGTGGCATGAACCGTGCCGGTCGGGCCGCGACTTCCGGGAGTCATGTCCCACAACATCGTGGTTCCGCTGGTGGCCCGCATCGACTCGCCACCATAATGGACTTCAAGGCCATTCAGGGACCACTTGGAGTCGGGTAAATTGGTGATCGCCTGCCGGAAATTAAACCAATAGGTGTAACTCGAATCCCGGGCAATCCTCATGGCGTAGTATTTTCCGGCCTCCACCGAACCCTGGTCAAACGCATGGATCCGGTAGGTACCCGACGTCCCGGGAGTGCTGATGTTGTTGGTGGTCAACCAGCCCAGTTGATATTTACAATAAGCATCGGCATCCCGGTTGGGTGGCGGCGATGCCGTATAGGTGTTTGGCTTGTAGCCCATAAGGGAATAGACATCGCCATAGACGCTAGTGAAGAAAGAACCAGATTTAACAGGCGAATAGCCTGTGGCGCGAGATATCCCATTGGCATGCTGAAGCCCCAGGCAATGGCAGAATTCATGGGGCAACGCATTGAAGTTAAAGGCAAGAACGGTCCGCCCACCATCAGAAGCGGCCCCGGACATAGTGGTGTTATATCCGCCGGCAATGAGATCCAGATCATAGTTGGCGCTCTCATACAGGGCCGCCATACCGTTGGTTAGACCCATCGCCCAGGCTTTTGCACGCGCATCGTCGGCCAGCGACCCTTGGGCTCCCCAGTCTGTCTTTTTTGGCATGGATGTACCGGGAATGGTATTTGTGTAGTAACTTACAGGAACCCCCAGATCAACTTCCGGAAGGATGGTGAACTCCAACGAGTACTGGCCGTAGGACTGCCTGATGAAAAACTCATTGATCTCGGCGGGCGTGGTTCCATTAATAAAGTTATCCCAGCCCGAGAACCCATTGGCATCAGGCACATTGGTCGGGCCGCCTGCATCCGTAAAACGAACGGGAATGACGAGAACTCTTTTGTGCCCCTTCGTCCAGTTCGCTACCGGGCCTTGCCCCCATCCGTTCAGAGAACTCAGCCCCATGACCATCGCCACGATCAGCAAAACAAAATATCTCGTCCGCTTAATGATCCGTGGCATGTTCATCGCTGCACTTTCAACAAGCACAACGCATGCCAGATTTCCCTTTACAACAGAATCACATGGATTGTTTGGAAATCATGCGATAAAGAACCGAGAAGTCTTCCTCGCCCCATCCGGTTTTCATGGCCTCTGAGAAAATCTCCTTAAGCCGTTCGGTCAAGGGGCAAGCGGTTTTAAGCGCAGCGGCCCGTTCCAGGGCGAGGCGGACATCCTTATCCATGTGCTTAAGAGAGAAATGCGTGGAATAGTCGCCGACCAGCATTTTTTCGAGCTTCATATCGGCCAGCACGGAGTACCCCGCATTCATCTTGTAGGCCTCAATGAAGGTGGCCATGTCCAATCCGGCCTTCCCCGCAAATACAAGCCCCTCGGTCATGGCCTCCATAAGATTGGCCAGCATCATGTTCATAATCAACTTGGCATCGGCGGCCGTTCCGACAGCCCCGAAATGAAAACACTTCTGACCGATCTGGAGAAGTAACGGCTGCATGCGGGCCACCAAATCCTTGTCGCCGCCCACATAGAACACGAGCTTGCCCGCCTCCGCACCGCCCTTGCTTCCGGTAAAGGGAACCTCTAGAAATTCGCCGCCGGCACCTTGAATCTGGCGAGCCGCACGCTGGTTATCAGCAGGCCCGACGGTACTGGCATTCATGATGACTTTCCCCTTGAGCGAAACCCGGGCGAGTCCCTCCGGGCCTTCCGTCACGGAAATCAAGGCGGGCGGATCGGCGACAACGACCATGATCACCTCCGACTCCGCAGCCACGGCAGCGGGCGAATCCACGAGGGGAAAGCCTGCATCCTTCGCACGGGACACAGTACGGTTCCACCCGACGACACGATGCCCTGCCTTCTGCCACCCCTGCCCCATGCGGGATCCGATAATTCCGCAACCGATGATGCCGATATTCATGATTCAAACCCCGGAAAATATGTTTTTTTATCGTGTTTACGAACGCCCCGAAAATGTACTACCACAGTCAATCTCTTGTCCACAGGGCGTTTCACCCCCACCACGCCTGTGCCGGGATTTTGTCTCCCCGGCTTCAGGCGCGGCCGCCTTGCGTTGCATTGAAAATCTGTTAAATTACCCCTGTCTGGGAGGTGTCCGAATGAAAAGATCGTTTTCATGCTTATCGGTTCAACGCTTAGGCGCTCCTGAAATCCTCAATGCGATGGGAGACGGGGTTTACGTCACCAACCTCAGTCGAAAAATTCTATTCTGGAATAAGGCCGCTGAACGGATTACCGGATGGAGTGCGGATGAGGTGGTGGGCCGCAGTTGTTTCGATAACATCCTGATCCATATCGACAAGGACGGTCACAAGTTATGTGGCGAGGAGTATTGCCCTCTGCACCGTTGCATCATTACAGGACAGGCCAGTGAGCAGCCCCTGCTTGTCTACGCCCAGAACCGCGCGGGGAAACGTGTTCCCGTGGAGGTCTCGGTGTCGCCAATCCTTAATCCTTCAGGCCGGATCCTGGGTGGAATTGAAGTATTCCGGGATCTCACCGCCGGCTTCGAGGATCTGGTTCGCGCCAAAATGATCCAAAGCTCCGCGATGAACACCGATATTCCGACTGATCCACGAGTGTCCTTTGACATCCGATATACCCCCAGCGATATCGTGGGAGGCGATTTTTACCGAATTGAACGCCTCAGGAAGGATCTTTACGGCATTCTGATTGCGGATGTCATGGGGCACGGCGTGGCGGCGGCTCTGTACACCATGCAGTTACGTTCCCTTTGGGAAGATTGGAAAAGCGAATTGGTCTCACCCCGTCGCTTTCTGACTCATCTCAACCGGAGCCTGTACACCCTGGCAGGCGGAGCGGGCTATTTCGCCACGGCGATCTACGGCACCTTCAACTCCAAAACAGGGTGTTTCCGATACATCCGGGCAGGCCATCCCGCCCCGCTGCTGCTTAAATCCGGCGGCAAAGCCCATCCCATGGGCGAGGCGCAGACGGCTCTGGGATTACTGGAATCCTTTGACTATTCCGAAGAAAAATTGTGCTTGGACAAAGGCGACCGGTTATTACTTTACACCGATGGGGCCGTAGAAGTCATGAACACTCAGGGAGAAGAACTGGGAGAGGATGGCCTCATCTATTTACTGAACGGCCTGTCATCGCCCTCCGTCGTTGAGCTGGAGGAAAAAATCGTCACCTACAGCACCAGCATTCATCTTCCGGATGATCTCACCCTTCTGAGCGTCGCCCGAACATCCTGAAACAGAAGCCATTGCCTCAGCCAGGAAGAGAGAGCGCTCCGGCAATCAGGGCTTTTCTCGCACGAATGCGATTTCATAGGTCTGTCCCGCAATGGGCTGATAATACAAACCAACAAGTTGATCCAGCTCCGCCTGGTAGGTCAATGTATAGGTCGCGCCGGGATAATTCACATCCCTGAGCTCAATGAAGACCTTGGTGTCCGTGTTATCCCGGGACGCCTGTGCCTTGGCCACATGAATCGGATTCGGATTGAAATAGGCGGCGATCATGACGCCGGCGACATCGACGGACTTGATGTCCAGAACATATCCGCCATCCGGTCGCAACCACTTGCCGATCAGCTTCGAGTACGACGGCGTGTTTGATTCGTTTGACCGCACCTTGCAACCTCCGAAAAATCCCACCGATGAGGCAATCATGGCGACAAGCACAACCGAGATACCACTCCTGATTCCGGCACCCCAAGTCATGTCCGTCCTTAAGTTTCTTGATTTCATCCGTTGCCCTTGCCTTTCCCTGATTATGCAGCAGTCGGCCTGAAATATAGCGAAATCCTGATCTATGGCGAGCGCTTAAGTCTGCGATTTTCAAGTCGGCAGGATGTGCTTCATTTCGAAAACAGCCAAGCCCTGCGCCGCAGAAACGCCCCCGTTTAGCTTGTTTTTCGATTCTCACCATGAGAGTCTCTGATTTTTATCACATGATTATGGATCGTCCAACCCATTGCGATGTCGTCATCATCGGGGGAGGCATTGCTGGGTTAACCGCTGCCGCCCTGCTGTCAAAGGCCGGTCTCCGCGTCGAGCTTTTCGAAACGGAGCCGCAGGCGGGGGGCTGTCTGGCCGCGTTTCACCGCAAGGGATTCACGTTTGACACCTCCATCGAATGGCTGAACCAATGCCGACCAGGCGGTTTCCTCGCCCGCATCCACCACTTCATCGGCGACGACGGCCCGCACTATGTCCCGCTCCAGCGGATCCATCGCTATAAGGACACCGCCCACAATTATCTCCTCACTTCAAACCCCCGGGAATTCCGGGATCACCTGATCCGGGATTTTCCGCATGAAACGAAGGGCCTCCAGGAACTCTTCCGGGACGCCGAGCAGCTCGGCCGCCATATGCAATTCCTGGATAACCGCATGCGGTCGGTAAAAACCATGTCCTTCCGGGAACTCCTGCGCCACGGCCTCGCCATGACGCGCTGGGTGTGGCCCATCCGCCACGTGGTCTCAACCCCGGCCGCCAAGGGATTGACCCGTTATTTCAAGACCCGCGAGCTCCTGGACCTGTTTCACTCCGATGGCACCATGATGTCGGTCCTCGTCCCGCTGGGATTCGCCTTTACGGGTGATTTCCAAAAGCCGCCTGAGGGAGGCTGCGCCGTGCTGGTGAACTGGCTGTGCCGAAAAATCACCGTGAACGGCGGCCGGATCACCCTGAATCAACGTGTTCAGGAAGTTCTGGTCAATGCCTCTCAAGAAGCGACCGGAGTCCGGCTCACCACCGGTGATACCGTGCACGCCCGCTATGTCATCGCCGCCTGCGATGTGGAGCAGCTCTTCACCACAATGCTTCCCGCCGCCAGCATCCCGGCCAAGACGCTTAAGCGCCTACGTCATGCCGATCTGTATTACTCCAGCTTCTCAATCTATCTGGGACTGGATTGTCCTCCCGCTTCGCTCGGACTGGATGAGTCGCTCATCCGCCTGACAGATGCCTCCATTCCACTGGGAAATCGGGTCAATGGAGAAGCCCGATCCACTCTGATCAGCGTCCTAGCCCCCTCCCTCCGCGATCCCTCCCTGGCCCCCCCTGGAAAAGGAACCCTCCTCATTCAGTGCCCCGCCTACCTGATCCATCACAATCACTGGAACACGGGACCGAACCTGGAGCGAGGGGAACCCTATCACCGGTATAAGCAGGAGTTCACCGACATCATTCTCGACCGGGTCGAGCGCCTGCTGATCCCCGGCTTGCGGCACCATATCGAGGTCATGGAGGTGGCCACTCCGGTGACATTCCACCGCTATACCGGAAACCGTGGCGGATCCATCATGGGACACAAGCCAACCAAAAAAAACATCCACGCCCGCCTCGCCAACCTGACAACACCCGTCAAGCGGCTGTTGCTGGGCGGGCAATGGGCGGAGTACGGGGGCGGAGTGCCCATGGCCACCAAAGCCGCCGTCAATTCGAGCCTCATGATCCTCAGGGAAATGCGCCCGGCCGTCTTCGCCGACTTGAAAACGGTGGTGGATGGTACCGGGTTCACCCCGCTGACCATCGGCATCCCCCGAGCCCTGTATTATTTTTATTATCCTTCCCTCTTCGAAACTTTCTTCACCCGGCTCGGCCACATCCCCGTGCTCTCCGGCAACTCCACCCGCCACACGGTCGAGCAGGCCGCCCTGATCTCGGAATCGGAACATTGCCTGCCGATCAAACTGCTCGACGCCCACCTGGCCGAACTCGCCGGAAAAGTGGACCGGCTTTTCGTTCCACGTCTTCTCTCGGGCCTGAAGGGACACATCGCCTGCCCCAAACTCTCCGCCCTTCCCGATGTCGCCCAAGCCCAGTTCGGCGACCGCACCCGAATCCTGAGCCTGGACATCCATGAAGGCACAACGCCCCTGCGTGACTCCCTGCTGGAACTGGGCCGCCGCCTCGGCGCAGAGGACAGCCTGATCCGAACCGCCACCGAAGCCGCCCTGTCCGCTCTGGCCGAGGCACGCCGCCCTCCAACCCGAAAACCCGACCAAACAAAAAAAAGACTCCTGGTCATCAGCCATCCCTACAACCTCCATGACAAATACATTTCCGGCCCTATCCTGGCCACTTTGAAGCGACTTGATGTGGATGTTGAATTGATGCCGTTTGACGGCGAGGACATCCCACCGGGCAACATCAAGTGGGATACCTGCGGAAAAATGATCCACCACCTCAAAACGCTGGATCCAGCCGAGTGCGCCGCCGTGATCCAGCTCACCTCCTTCAATTGCGGGTGCGACTCCATTGTGATGGAATTCAACCGCGAAATCCTGAAGAATAAGGGAATTCCCACCATGACATTCGTGGTGGACGAACACGCCGCACAGGCCGGAACGGATACCCGGTTGGAGGCGTTTGTGGATTCAACGAGATGGTAACATGACAGCCCTGGCCATACCCCCCTGGGGAAACTATTCCATTGCGCTGGCCGCCTCCGTGGAGTGCCTGCGGGTCACCCCGTGGAGCACCCGCAGCACCACGCCTGAGATCATGAAACTCGGCGCGGAAGCCTCGCCCGAATTCAGCTGCCTGGCCTTCAAAGCCACCACCGGCTATTTCATCAAGGCGGCCATGGAGGGCGTGGAATACGGCGTCATGGTCAACAGCATGGGCACCTGCCGGCTCCGGTACTACCGGGAACTGCAGCAGAAAATCCTCAAGGATCGCGGGCTCAGCCTGTTCATCTTCGGGCTTGGCTATGACGGAATCAAACCGCCCCTGATCCGCCATTTTGACCCGACGATGGGCGACTTCCTCCGCTGCTCCGCCCGCGCCTTTTTCAAGGTCCACGCCGTGGACTCCATTGAAAAGCTGGCGTGGGAAACACGGGCTCGGGAACTTCACACGGGCGATACCACCCGCCTCATGAACGCCTGCCTCAAGGATCTGGACAACGCCCGGACCGTGCCCGCCATCCGGGCCGTGTCGCGGGGGGTCCCTGCACGCTTCCGAACTGTCCCCACCGATGCCGCCGCCAGACCCCTGAAAATCGGACTTCTGGGCGAGGCTTCGATCCTGCGGGACAGCTATTTGAACCACAACCTGGAGGAAACCCTGGGCAGTCTGGGCGTCGAGGTTCGCAACTTTTTCCTGCTCGGAAATGAAATGGCAAAAATCTTCAACATCGGCCTCTGGAGCCCGGAGTCCCGCGGCGCCCTGACCCGGCTCGCACGCCCCTATCTCAAGTCGCGGGTTGGCGGCCACGCCTTGGAATCGGTGGCCTACACCCTGCGCTGTGCCCGGGAGCAGTACGACGGGGTCATCCATGTCTCCCCCACCGGATGCATGCCGGAAATCAGCATCCGGCCGATCCTGCGGAAGATCAGCCAGGATCACTCCATCCCCATCCTCGAACTGTCATTTGACGAACACAGCAGCCATGTCGGGGTCGTCACCCGGCTGGAAGCCTTTGCGGACATTCTACGGGAACGCAGAAAGCAGGCCTCATCATGACAACCCAAGCCTATCTCGGAATTGATGTCGGCTCGATCAGCACCAATCTAGTCCTGATTGATTCCGGTGCGACGGTTCTGTTCAGCGCCTATCGGCGGGTTGATGGCAATCCCATCCACTCCGTCCAGAAGGCGCTTCAGGAGATGCGCATCGCCATACCGGATTCCCTTGAAATTTCCGGAGTGGGCACCACGGGGAGCGCCCGTACCCTGATCGGCGCCGTCGTCGGGGCGGACATCGTGAAGAATGAAATCAGCGCCCATGCCCGGGCCGCGCTACATCTGCACCCGGAAGCTCAGACCATTTTTGAAATCGGGGGGCAGGACAGCAAGGTCACGATCCTGCGCAACGGCGTCGTGGTGGACTTTGCCATGAACCTGATCTGCGCCGCCGGAACGGGAAGTTTTCTGGATTCACAAGCCAAGCGGCTCAGCCTCTCCATTGAGGAGCTTGGGGAACGGGCACTCCTCTCAAACGATCCCACCACCATCGCGGGACGCTGCACCGTCTTTGCCGAATCCGACATGATCCATAAGCAGCAAACCGGCCACCCGCAACACGATATCGTCATGGGCCTGTGCCAGGCCATGGTGCGAAATTTCCTGAGCAATGTTTGCGCCGGAAAGGAAATCCGCCCCCCCATCGTCCTGCAGGGCGGAGTCAGCGCCAACCGAGGAATCCGCCGGGCCTTCAATGAAGCCCTCCGGACAGAGGTGATCATTCCGCAACACAATATGGTCATGGGAGCCTACGGCGCCGCCCTGCTCGCGGCCCGTGCCAATCCCACCCGCACCCGGTTCCGGGGCTACAGCCTCTGTGATCGTGAGATCGCCACACGCAGCTTCCGGTGCAACGACTGCCCCAACCAGTGCGAGGTGATTGAGATCATGGATCATGACGAATCCCTGGGTCGCAGCGGGGGACGATGCAGAAAATGGGAACAAGGGGTTCAGGCAGGGGGATCCCCATGAGGTCTCCCGCCCTTCTCGCGCACCTATCAGGCCTAATCCTGCTGGCAGGACTCCTGTCGTCCTGCCGCTCCCTTCCCGCCCCCTCCGCGCGCCCGGCGGGCATCCCGCCACCCGTAATCCGATTCATCCTCTCCTTTGATGACGGCCCCAGCATCACCAAACCCTACAACCCGACCCTCGCCATCCTGCATCAACTGGCCACCAATGACGTTCAGCCCGGCGCCAAGGCCTTCTTCTTTGTCCAAACGGGGCACCCGCGTGGCGGGGGCACCCCGGAAGGCCGCGAAGTCATGCGGGCCATTGCTGCGGATGGGCACCTGATTGGCATTCACAGCGTGTCACCCCGAGGCCATGTGGATCACCGGAAAGTCCCGCCCGAGACATTAAAGACGGAACTCACGAAAGCCAAGGGGCTTCTCCGGGACATTACGGGATCGGATCCGATATTCGTTCGCCCGCCGTTCGGGGCAAAAAACGCGGCCACACAATCGCTTTACCAGGAGTTGGGGCTTCATATGCTTATGGCGGATATCCGGGCACGGGACGGCCTGATCTACGGTTATAAGGGAAGCCTGTTCCGTCGGGTCCATATCCGGAACGCCCTCATTGAGGCATGGCAGAATGCCAGGCAGAGCGGAAACCCGGAAGCCCCGCTCACCGTCATCCTGAACTTCCATGATGTTAATCCTTATACGGCGCGGCATATGACGGAATACCTGCACATCCTGGTGGACGAAGCCCGGCGGGTAGGATTCACGGTACCGGATAAGCCCTTCTTCGATGGTTCCCAGGCGCTGAAAGAGGCAGGGCTCTGCCGGTGCATCACACTCCCGACATCGTCCGGAACTTCCGCCGTGGCCGCTCATTCCCCTCTTGACCCTCTCTGCCACGCCCCCTAAAGTATGCCCCCATATGCGCTTCATGACACAACTATTTTTGCTTCTGGTGTTGCTCTGGGCCAGCCCCTGTCGAGCCAGTTATGACAGCATGCCCACCCCACCCCCCAGTTCCCCGTCCACCCAGAATCAGTCCAAGGGCGATAAAGCACAGGTCAAACGGGGAATTCACTGGTATAGGAGTCCTTCCTGCGCCACGGCGGCGGAGCAGATGAAACTGGCTGGACAATTCCATCGGGAAAAACGCTACCGAAAAGCGGCCAACGCCTTTCAAGCGCTGGTCTACGCCTGGCCGGACTCACCTGAGGCCCCACTGGCCCAATTCGAACTGGCCCGGGTTCAGGAAGAACGCGAACTCTACACCAAGGCATTTGACGAATACCAATACCTGTTCGATTATTATCCCGGCCAATTCGACTACCGGGATGTTCTGGGCCGTCAGTTCAAAATTGCCAATTACCTCATGTCCACGCGAAAAGGATCCTTCCTGTTCTTCCCCGGATTCGAGGCTCCCGAACGGGCCATCCCCCTCTTTGAAAAGATAATTCTGAACGCGCCCACCTGGAACTATGCCGCCACCTGCCAGCTGAATATCGGGATCATCCATGAATTGAATGAGGAGGAGGAAGAGGCGGTTGCGGCCTTTGAGATCGTCCAGAACCGGTACAATGACGAGACGATCCTGGCGCAGGCCTCCTTCCGCGAAGCCCAGTGCCTGACCAAGCTGTGCCGGAACCGCCCCAACGATGAAAACGCCTGCAATGCAGCCCGGGCTGCACTGGTGCAGTTTATCCGAACCTATCCCGACCACGAAAAAGTTCCGGAATCCAGAGCCACTTTGTCAAAGCTTAACGATGAGCAGGCCCGGCGGGCGTTTGAACTGGCCCGATATTATGATCAAATCGCCCATCGCCCGAAAGCCGCCCTGATCGCGTATGAAGAATTCCTGAAAAAATACGCCTCGCATGAATGTGCGGGGCCGGCGCGCCAGCGAATCGAAATCTTGAGAAAGGACATCAACCGCCATGAAAAAAAGTAATCTATCGGCACTTCTCGGGCTTGCCAGCCTGATTCTGGCCACCTCCGGATGCGTGGGCTACAAACTGGGCAGCAACCTCCCTCCGGGAATCACCACCATTAATATCCCGGTGTTCACGATTGAGGCCAAGGAACCCGGAATGGAAACCATTCTGACCGGTGCCGCCATTCAGGAATTCCAGAAAGACGGATCCTTGAAGGTCCGCCCCAAGGAACAGGCCAACAGTATTTTGGAAGTCACCGTCCGAAAATATGAACTGGAGCCTCTCCGGTATCGTCGGGATCAGGCCACTACCGCCAAGGAATATCGCCTGATCCTGACGGCCG
>CAIZMS010000408.1 GCA_903934155.1 uncultured bacterium
GGCATACGAGATGCGCATTAGTGACTGGAGTTCAGACGTGTGCTCTTCCGATCTATGCTCAAGCGCATTCCCGAGGTACTCGACTGCTGGTTCGAGAGCGGCGCCATGCCCTATGCGCAAGCGCACTATCCGTTTGAAAACAAGGCCCAGTTCGAGGCTCATTTCCCGGCCGACTTTATTGCCGAAGGATTGGATCAAACCCGCGGCTGGTTCTATACCCTGACCATTCTGGCCACCGCGCTGTTTGATCGTCCGGCTTTCCGGAATGTGGTTGTCAATGGATTGGTTCTGGCCGAGGACGGGCGCAAGATGAGCAAGCGCCTGAAGAATTATCCGGATCCGAGCACCATGATCAACCAGTACGGGGCTGACGCCTTGCGGTTGTATCTGGTCAACTCGCCCGTGGTGCGTGCCGAGGATTTGCGTTTCTCCGAGGCGGGGGTTCAGGAGCTGTTGCGGAATCTCCTGATTCCGCTCTGGAACGCCTACGGGTTCTTTGTGACCTATGCGAATGTCGATGGATGGGTACCGGCCTCCCAGACCCTGAACCCTGAACCCTCGATCCGGTGCGAAAACCTGCTGGATCGTTGGATCCGGAGTTCGCTCGAGACATTGTCTGCCAATGTGACGCAGGCGATGGACAACTATGATCTCCAGAATTCTGTGAGGCCATTTGTGAGGTTCATTGAAGACCTGACGAATTGGTACATTCGGCGCAGTCGGCGTCGATTCTGGAAGTCGCAGGATGATGGCGATAAATCGCAGGCCTACGAGACGCTTTATGTTGTGCTCTTGCAACTCTCCAAGATTTCCGCGCCGTTCATTCCCTTTACCAGCGAGGCCATTTACCGGAATTTGAGAACGGCCGACATGCCGGATTCGGTGCACCTGTGTGATTTCCCGGCGGGGGACAGCATCCGTCGCGATGCGGTTCTGGAACGGCAGATGGCGGCGGTAATGACGGTGGTGGCGCTGGGGCGAACCTTGCGTTCCGCGCATGATCTTAAGGTCCGCCAGCCTTTGAAAACCCTGCATGTGGCCTGCCGGAACGCGGAATTACTGGCCAGCATCGGGGACCTGAAGGACATCATCCTCGAGGAATTAAATGTCAAGGATGCCCAATTCAGGCCGCATGAATCCGATTTTGCGACCCTGAGGGTAAAGGCCAACTTTGCCCGGCTCGGACCCAAACTGGGGCCATTGGTGAAAAAAGCCGCCGGGGTTATTGCCGCGCTCAAGAGCGAGCAGGTTGAACTCCTGGCGGCGGGCGAATCGATTCCGCTCACCATTGAAGGCCAGTCCCTGTTGCTGACAGTGGATGATGTGATCATCGAGCATATGCCGCGTGAGGGCAGTGTGGTGGCCGCCGAGGGCGGTATTGTGGTGGCGTTGGACACAGCGTTGACACCGGATTTGGTTGAGGAAGGCCTGGCTCGTGAGTTTGTGAGCAAGCTCCAGAATATGCGCAAGACGGCGGATTTGGAAGTGACCCAGCGGATCCATGTCCGGTATACCGGCGATGATGCCGTGAGGGCGGCTGTGGCGAAATATCGGGAGTACATTACCACCGAAACCCTGAGCCTGTCCTGTGAGGCGGTCTCCGGAAAACCGGAAGGTGCCACGGACTGGGATCTCAACGGCCATCTTTGCTCGATGGCGTTTTCGGAGCAATCCTGACCCATTAATCCAGCGGATCGAAGATATCCTTGCCGGCGTAGCAGAAGGGGCAGACCCAGGAGGCGGGCAAGTCCTTGAACGGTGTTCCCGGCGGGATCGCGCTGAAGGGATCCCCTGCCGCCGGATCATACACATAGGCGCAGTTGGCGCAGATATACTTTGGTTCTGATTTTTCCATGGTGCCTCACACGGCGAAATATTTGGCCTGGGGATGATGAACGATGATGGCGGATGTGCTTTGTTCTGGAATCATTTGCATGGTTTCCGTGAGGGTGATCCCGATCCGTTCCGGGTGAAGCATGGCAAAAACCGGTTTGTGGGCATCGAGATCAGGGCAGGCCGGATATCCGAAGCCGTACCGGGATCCTTGGTAAGTCTGGATCACGAAGCCTCCCGGGTTGTCGGGTTCAGAGGAGGCGATTCCCAGTTCACGGCGCATGATGACATGCCAGTATTCCGCCAGGGCATCCGTCAACTCGACGCTGAATCCGTGCAGCATCAGGTAATCGTGATACTGGTTTGTTTCATAGAGCGTTTGGATCCTGTGCGCGATTTCGTCGCCAATTGAAACGACGAAAAATCCGGCAAGGTCTGAGCCTTCGGCCTGGGTTTTGAAGAAATCCGCAATGCACAGATGGGGCGGTTCCGCCTGGCGGGGGAAGGCGAACCGGTGGCATTGGGATCCGTCCGTGACCACGATACCGTCCCCTTCGCTGGAACAGGGGAAGTACCCGTAGGCAATTTTAAGAGTCACCAGTTTTTCCTCCAGGCACTGGCGTTTGAACTCCTTGTAAAGGGGGCGAACTTTCCCCTCAATGAGGGCCGTGTAGTCCTGAAGGGAGAGATTTGCCCTGCGATATCCCCACCGGCCTCGGAACAGGGCCTGTTCGTTGATGAAGGGGAATACGAGCGCCGGGTCGATGCCGGTGATGTGTTTGAATCCCATGAATGGGGCCGAAGGAACGGCCTGATCACGGGTTATTTCGACATTCTTTGGGCCCGCCAGAGGGGTCGGGGTGGAGGTCGTATCAGCTACGACGGTCGACGCCAGGGTGCCGTTTTCAAAATCTCGCACGGCCTTGAGTCCGGCGAAGGCATCTGCGCAATAGACCACCGGGGCGCCATACTCCGGAACGCAGGACTCCGCCACAAATTTCGGAGTCAACGCGGCGCCCCCGAGCAGAATGGGGCAGGTCAGGCCCGCCTCCCGGTATTGGGATAGGGTTTCTTTCATCACGATGGCGGATTTGACAAGCAATCCGCTCAACCCGATGAGATCTACCTGATGGTCGCGGGCCTTTTCAATAATGGTTTCAGCGGGGACTTTGATACCGATGTTGAAGACCTTGTATCCATTGTTGGAGAGAATGATATCCACCAGGTTTTTGCCGATGTCGTGGACATCGCCCTGGACAGTGGCAATCAGAATTTTCGTTGCGTGGCGGGAGTCGGCGGTCTCCATAAAGGGTTCCAGGAATGAGACTGACTGTTTCATGACTTCCGCGGATTGAAGGACAAACGGAAGCAGGATTTCGCCGCGTCCGAACAGTTCCCCGACATGGCGCATGGCGGGAACCAGGATTTGATTGATGATGGCCACCGGTGTGAATCGCTTGAGAAGAATGGAAAGCTGATCCTCGAGTCCGTCCTTTTTTCCGTCAACAACTAGGCTAAACAAAACGGGTTCAGCGGAACGGGGTTCCTGTTTCGGGGTTTCGGATTCCGGGGTTAGCTCCGATCCCTTGAAATATGCGATGAAGCGCATGAGAGGGGACAGTCCTTCTCCGTGCGGCCGGTTGTACAGGAGGTCGAGGCAGACCTGACGATCCGTTTCGGGAATGCGGGCGAGGGGGATGACTTTTCCGGCATCGATGATGGCGGCATCCAATCCTGCCTCGATGGCTTCATGGAGAAAGACGGAATTCAATACCCGGCGGGAGACCGGTGACAGGCCGAATGAGATATTGCTGACTCCCAGAATCGTGTGCACGCCCGGCAGGGTGGCTTTGATTCCCCGAATGGCCTCGAGGGTCTGGACGGCGGCATCCCGGAGGGTCTCATCGCCCGAGCCCACGGTGAAGGTGAGCGGGTCAAAGAGCAGGTCGGATGGCCGGAGTCCGCATTCGTGAACCGCCATGTCATGGATTCGCCGTGCCGTTTCGATCTTCTCAGCCGCCTTCATGGCCATGCCTTTTTCATGGATTGTGAGTGCCACGGTGGCCGCGCCGTACTGTTTTAGAAGCGCGCCCACCTTGCGGAGCGTACATCCCCCGTCCTCCAGATTGACGGAGTTCACCACGCACCGGCCGGGATAGAGTTTCAAGCACTCCTCAATGGTTTCTGGCGTTGTGGAGTCGATCATCAAGGGGATTTTGATCGCTGTTGAAAAGCGTTTCACCAGCTCCACCATGTCCTGGGTTTCCGCACGGCCCGCATAGGCGGCGCAGAGGTCGAGGACATGGGCGCCGCTGGCCTCCTGCGCCTCCCCGATCTGGAGGCACCCCTGAACATCGCCGGCCAACAGGCGGTCTCTGAACAGCCTGGAGCCGTTGGCGTTGGTGCGTTCGCCAATGATGAGCGGGGGAATTTCCTGGCGTAGCTCCTGCGCCTGGTAAAGGCTGGCAAGGGCAGGTGGGGGAGTGACGATTCTGGCGGGGGGGCGAACTCCTTTGAGTGTCTGAACCAGTTTGGCGATGTGGGCGGGGGTCGTTCCGCAACATCCTCCTACGACACTGACTCCGAACTCCTCGACGAAGGTTCGCATGTGTGAGGCGTAGACTTCCGGAGAAAGCGGGTAGACGGTTTTTCCGTCGACGACTTCCGGAAGCCCCTGGTTAGGGATGCAGGATATCCGTCGTGCCCAGTTCTGGCTGAGGAAACGGATTGGCGAAGTCATTTCCATAGGGCCTGTGGCACAGTTCAATCCGAAGGTGAAGACGGGGAAGGGTTCCACGGTGGCGACGGCGGCGGCAATATCGGTGCCCACCAGCATGGTGCCCGTTCGTTCCACGGTCACGGAGATCATGATCGGAATCAGGCGCCCCGCCTTTTCCATGCCCTCGACGCAGGCAATGAGCCCGGTTTTCAGTTGAAGCAGATCCTGGCAGGTTTCCAGAATCAGCAGATCCACGCCGGAGTCCAGAAGCACCTCGATTTGCTCGCGGTAGGCCGCGAAGAGCGTCTCGCGGGCGATGTGGTTCAGTGATGGCAATTTGGTGGTCGGGCCGAGTGACCCGGCGATATAGACTCCCGTGCGCCTCCCAATGGCGGCACGTGCGTTTTTTACGGCGGCGGCATTGATCCGGGCAACTTCACGCTCCAGGCCGTATTCCGCCAGCACAATCCGGCTGGCGCCGAATGTGTTGGTTTCGATGATGTGGGAACCCGCTTCCACGAAGGAGGTGTGCAATTCCACGATTGAGGAGGGTGCGGAAAGGTTCAGGTATTCGTTGCACCCGTCCTTCCCATGCCAGACTGATGCCGGGATAGACATGGCCTGAAGATTAGTCCCGCAGGCACCATCCACGATCAGAAGGTCATGTTCCTCGGGTTTCATGGGTCGACTACTTACACCGGGTGGCATCATTGTGCAAGCCTGTCCTGATCGGAATGACCGGATTCAATGACCATCCTTGTTCAGCCCCTGAATATTTTGCTAAGAAGGGGATTATGAAAGCAGTGATTATATCCATTGGTGACGAATTGATCATGGGGCAGACGGTAGACACCAACTCGGCTTGGTTGAGTGCGCGGTTTGCCGATATTGGCATCATGACAATTTACCACAAGACGGTGCCGGATGACCCGGCGGCAATTGTCCTGGCGTTGAAGGAAGCCTGCGCCCTTTCCGAGGTCGTGGTGGTGACGGGAGGATTGGGGCCGACGGAGGATGATCTTACCCGCCATGCTCTGGCGGCTTTCCTGAACCGCCCTCTGGATCTACATCCGCCCTCGCTGGAGCGGATTCGCGTGTTTTTCAAGTCACTGGGAAAGACCATGCCGGCGATCAACCGGATCCAGGCCATGGTGCCCAGGGGGGTGGAGGTGTTGGATAACGATTGGGGGACGGCTCCTGGCCTGAAAATGAAGGTCGGGAAGGCGCTTGTTTTCTTGTTCCCTGGAGTTCCCCGCGAGATGATGAAAATGGCGGAACGGGATGTTTTCCCGGTGTTTAAAAGTTATGGCAAAGCGGTCGTGATGACGGAAGCGCTACATACCTTCGGGGCAGGGGAGTCGACGGTGGCTGAAAAATTGGGCGAGTTGATGCGGCGTGACTGCAATCCCCTGGTCGGGACAACCGTTTCGAGGGGAGTGGTCACGGTGCGGATTCGCAGTGAGGCGGTGACCCGGCTATTGGCCAGGAAACATTTGGCGGCCACGGTGGAGAAGGTTGAATCCCGCCTTGGAAAGCTGATTTTCGGACGGGGCGAAGACACCCTGGCCGGGGTTGTTGGAAAACTTGCCGGGAAGATAGGGGTGCGGGTGGCTACGGCTGAAAGCTGCACCGGCGGCTTGACGGCGAAAATGTTGACCGACGAGGCCGGTTCAAGCGTGTATTTTGAGGGAGGCTGGGTAACCTATTCCAATACCATGAAAACCCTGGAATTGGGGGTGCCCGCCTCCCTGATCGAGCGTGAAGGAGCCGTCAGTCGGGCTGTAGCCTGTGCCATGGCGGAAGGTGCCTTGAGGCAGGAAGCCGATTGGTCTGTCTCGACGACCGGGATTGCCGGCCCCGATGGCGGTTCGGATGAGAAACCTGTGGGAACTGTTTGGATTGGGCTGGGCCATCGGAGTGGGGCGGGAATCAAAACGAGGGCGGAATGCTTTCAATTTCCAGGTTCCCGGGAAATGATTCGGGATCGCGCGGCCAAGACAGCCCTGAACATGCTCCGGCTGGAACTATTGAAGTAAGATCTATGGCCCGATTTCTTCCATGTTCTTATTCCGTGTGGCGGATGCGGCCTTGACCTGATCCCTTGCTCTTTGGCCGGCGTCCACGGCGGTTTTTCCCGTAAATCCGTCCACGGCCGTTTGAAACGTGCCCTTCTCGGGTGGTGAGGAGGGGCCGGATACCGGCTTCGAGGCAGGCGCCTTTCCGCAACCCGCCAGGGCAATCAGGATTGGAGCCATAAAAAGGTCTATTTTCAGCGTGATTTTCATGGAAGAAAACTACCACGAAACGCCAGAACTTGCGAGGCGAAGAAGTTATTCGTATCGGAATAGGAATTGGATATAATGGACAGCACGAGAAGGATCGCCGCCCCGCCAAGAATCGACAATAAATTATCACTCGCCTTTCGAAAAACCGTGCGAAGAATCATGCCCAGCAAGATTGGTGATGCAAACATAACGACAATTCCAAATGCGAGGCAAAGAGCCCAGGGGAAAATCATATATATCCATTCCGTACATTATCCTCTCGTTTTCCCGAACATGTGCTGCTCTTGGTCGGCGAGCTTGCGAGCCGTACCGAGCAGCGGCTGGTTCTGCAAATCATCCAGCCTTTTCAATCAAGCGGCCATTGATGTATTTGTGCAGGATGCTGGAAATGAATGTTTGGTAAGGCAGCCCCTCATGGACGGCCGTCTTCTGAAAACGAATCAGGTCGCGTTCGGCCATCCGAATATTGACGCGCTTATCCTTCCGGAGGGTGGCGCGTGCCGCATCGCGGTAACGAACCGCTTCGCGTGTAAAGTTTGGGATGCGCTTCCATTCCCCTTTCTCGACGGAATCAAGCAGTCCCTTTTCTTCCTGTGTCAGCTTCATATTATTCCCCTCCCAAGTATTGTTTTGTCATTTTACGACTTGGAATGATGGTCTTTAGGAAGATCATCTCGTCATTCTCCACGAATGGCACGAGGTAGGCGTACCCTTCCACATTCACAATGAAAATCTTCTGCCCAGGGTATTGTTGCTGATTGGGGTGCTCGATTGTGTCAAGCAAGCCTCCCTGCGATAGATGGAAGACAATATCCTCAAAAGTGACACCACGTTCCCGTTGCAGCCATTCGTTCTTTTCATCATTCCAATCGTATGGCTTCATGATCCGAATGTATCACAGTGTGTGCATTATGGCAACAGGCCTCTTGAAATCATTCATCTGATCATTTCTCTTGCAGAACGCCGCCAATCAGGCGCGCTGTAAAGCGTCGCGTGAATTGGCTGGTTCGCCGATTTGTTAGGATGCTTTTCTCATTTCTTCCCGAACGACTTTGCGGAGAATCTTTTCAAGGGATTCATCCTGATGCTCAGTGAATGA
>CAIZMS010000409.1 GCA_903934155.1 uncultured bacterium
AGTCGCAAAGAACGCAAAGGCAAGAGGCTGATCCCGTGTAAATGGTGCGGGATTTGTATTTCCGGAGTACCAGAAATACAAATCCCGCACCGCCCCTTGAAAGGAGACAACAAGTCTTCGATTCTTCAAACAAACGCCACATTTAACCTTTGCGAGCTTCGCGACTTCTGTTCAAACCTCTTCTCTTCCCCCTACCGCCACTGGTGCCTGGGATACTTGCGCTGAAGTTCCTTCTTCGCCTTGGGATACCCCTCGCGCCAGAAGGTGGTGAGATCGGAGGTAACCTGAACCGGTCGGTAATTGGGAGCCAGGACCTGGATCGTCAGAACCTGCCGCCCCATCGCGATCCGCAGGCTGTCCTCCACCCCGTAAAGATCCTGGATCCGCGCCGCCACCATCGGAGGATTGGTCTCTGAATAGACCACCTTGACCTTGCGCCCACCCGGCAGTTCCAGACGCTCGGGCATCTGCTTATCCAGTACAGATTGCCGGCGCCCATCGAGCCAGGCTTTCACAACCGGGAACACCGGACGGTCCTTAACCTCCTTGATGCTGAAGGCCCCGTGGCAGATTTCCTCCAGCATCAGGCGCCGATCCTCGGCTTCAATCCCGGGAATATCCAAGTCCGGACACCACTTCCTCAACAGATTCACCCGTAAAATCCACTGCTCCACATCCTCCGTCCAGTACTTGAGCGTGCAGCGCCCGGCCTCCACCTCATCCGCCAAAAGCCGCGCCGCCTCCGCCTCGGAGGGATTCCCGCCCCGCTTCATCTCCAGCACCAGATCGTGATAATATCGGCCCCGCTCGGCAATCACCCGCCGGGACTCGTCGAACCGAACGCGTTGCTCCTCCCGAACCGCGCCGGGAAACAGTTCCTCAAGCCAGCCGGGCTCAACCGCCGTCACCAACGACAGCAGCACATCCATATCGCCCTTGCCACCGCCCGCCTCCACTTCACGCACTTCCGCCGCCACCACAAATGGACTCTGCCGCACCACGCTGTTACGCTCCAGCACCCCGCGTCGACCATGAACCAGTTCGCAACGCAGGGTTCCCCCATCCAGCCGCCGTGCCACCTGGTCTGCAAACCCGGCCAGCACACAGCGCCGCACCGCGTCATCCGCGACGATCTCCGACTCCAACACCAAGCCCTGCCCCCGTGCAATCCGGCAAAACACGTCGTAGAGACGCCCCGCCTGCCGCGCCGCCCCCGCATGAATTCCCACGCCCCGACAAAACTCGACCCCATAATCATGGGCCTCAGCCTCACGCCAGGCCTTCATCAGCATGAAGAAATCCGACAACCCCTCCTCGCCCAGATGCCGGTCGCGGAGTTCCTCCTGGCGGGAATCGGTCCGCCGGATCAATACGCCCCGTTCCTGCGTCATCGCCGCAATCAGCGCGACACTCCGCACCCGGCCAACCGCCGTCGCCGCCAACATCATACGGGCATACCGCGGATGGAGGGGAAACGCCAGCATCCGGTGGCCGGTCTCCGTGATCATTCCAGTCTGCTCATCGGCGGCCCCTAAATCCCGGAGCAGGGTCTCGGCCCGCACCAAAGCCCGTTCCTCCGGCGGCTCAAACCAGGGGAAAGCCCTGGCATCCGAACAGCCAGACGCCTTAAGCATCAGCAGGGTCTCGGCCAGATCGACCCGACGGATCTCGGCCACTTCCCGGGGAGGCCGCTCATTCTGTTCGCGTTCCGTCCAGAGCCGCAGACAGACCCCCGGCGCCATGCGGCCGGCGCGGCCCGCGCGCTGATCCGTCGAGGCCCGACTGACCTTGTCAATCCACAGGGTATCGATGCCCCGGTAGGGATCAAACCGTGCAATGCGCGCCAGGCCACTGTCCACCACCAATCGGACCCCCTCGATCGTGAGCGAGGTTTCCGCCACATTGGTGGACACAATAATTTTTCGCCGTGCCTCGGGGGCCACGGCGGCATCCTGGTCACGCGGCGATAATTCGCCATGCAGGGGAAGGATGGCGCATCCCTTCGTTTCCGTCCGCAGTCCCAGCGCCTGGATCGTCCGGTTGATCTCATAGGAACCGGGCATGAACACCAGCACATCCCCCTCCGGCTCACGGTGCAGAAGTTTCGCGGTCTCGGCAGCGGCCGTCTCCCACACCGGAATACGATTGGCGTCCACCGAACGCTCAAGGTACTCCATCCGCACCGGATACATCCGGCCTTCCGACTTGAGCGTCGTGCAGGGATTCAGATACTGCTCCACCGCCGCGCTATCCAAGGTGGCCGACATCACCACCAGCATCAGGTCGGGCCGGGTGGTTTTCTGGAGCTGGAGCGCCCGCGCCAGGGTAATATCACCGAACAGGTGTCGCTCGTGAAATTCATCGAAGAGGATCGCCCCGGCATTCTGAAGCATGGGATCGCTGATCAGCCGCCGCAACAGGATCCCTTCGGTCACAAAGACAATCCTGGTTCCAGCCCCCGTCCGGTCCTCGAACCGGATCTGGTAACCCACTTCGCCCCCGATCGCGCCCCCGCGCTCCGCCGCCACCCGCGTCGCCAGCAACCGGGCCGCCAGCCGTCGCGGCTGAAGGATGATCACCTGCTTGTCCGAAGCAATCAGACCCCGGTCGATCAGCATCTGGGGCACCTGGGTGGATTTCCCCGAGCCGGTCGGCGCCTGAATCACCACCCGCCGATTCTGACCGGCCGAGGCCTTCATCAACGCCGGCTCGACTTCGTAAATGGGTAATTTTTCCCGACTCATGGTTTCCTTACCGGTATTCTATCGAGAGGCCTTCCGAACGGGTTTCAAACCGGCGGGGAACAACCAGGGTGGGCCGGATGAGATGCCACGATGAACTCCAGATCCCGGGAAGAACCGTATATTCCACGGGGCAGGAATAGTCCGTCCCGAAAAAAGTCCGGGACGGATAGGTCATACTCACGTTCTCGGAATAATCCCAACATCCACTGGTGGACGCCGACCTCCGGGCGGCGTCTGACCGCGCCCGGAGGTCGCGGTCCACCTGGGTGGATGCCTCCAGCCATGAGGTGTCGGACTCCTGCGCGGCCATCAACTCCTCCTCCGACTTGGAACCGGAGCGCTTCCTCACGCGGGAGTCCCACAAGGCGGCAAGTTGTTTCGTCTCGTCTCCCGTGATCACGGGCGCCTCATTCGTCCGCCCCGCCGAAATCAGGATCACGGAATTACTGTTTACGGGGCCGATCCAAAGCGACTGCGCACCCGCCATGACCGTATCCCCCTCTTTCACGCTCCACCAGTTCCCATCGGACAGGTTGACCAGATAGGCCATCCAGCCAGGCTGCTGGAGGCGTTTCCCCAGTTCCAGGACGATGGCCGCCTGGTTGGTCGCACTGAGTGTGACCTGTCCTGTTTTCCGGTCCTGATTCATTTTGATGGCAGGATTGAACACCTGAGTGGTCACCTGTTTAAAATCACTCACCCCATAGTCGCCCAGACGTTCCCCGGGACGAACAAAGAACGTGCGCCCGCTACGATGATTGAATGAAAGAACCGGATTCGTGGCAGAGGAGGACGCAATGGCTGTGAAGACATAATCAAAACTGGCCGGCTCAATGGCATAGACCCGAATCATGTCAGAGGGATTCGCCCCCTCGGCCCCCATGCACGCCAATATCAC
>CAIZMS010000410.1 GCA_903934155.1 uncultured bacterium
AATGAACAAAGCCGCGGCATACAATGCGGCCAGGGAGACGCATTCCCCCGCGCCGGTGGAGTAGCCTGCCTTGTGACGGAAGGCATCCATGGCTTCCACCGTCTCGGTCTTCCAGTAAGGAATGGTCTCACTGTTATACTTGTGCAACCCGAAATGGGTTCGGATATCGATATCGAAATAATATTTATCGCCCTCATACCCGAAAAGGGCATTGGACTGGCGCAGGGTCGTCTCGTCCAGAAATGGACGGAACCGCGCCATTTCCCGCGCCTGGGTTGTCAGCCCCCAGGTCTCCAGATCGAGATTGAAGGCGTAATGATCCATGATGTACTGCTTCAGGCGGGTAATGCGGCGATAGGGTTTCATCTTCGCCAATCCATTGAACCACGGATCTTCGCGCCACGTCCAGATTCGCGGCGACATCAGATTGGCCAGCAGGAGAGCCATCATCAGCTCGGGGAAAACAAAAATTTCCATATCCGACAGCGTCACCGCCGCCGAACGCATTTCCAATTCGCGCGAAAGGTTCATGAGGCCCTGATGATGAAATACACCGTGCACCCTGTCAACTTTTCCCGCTTGTCAACCCGGTTGGCTGCGCTACACTACAGAAGCGGGGATTGAGCAATGTCTGGTGGCATATGATCAAAACACAAAAAGTAATCCGGAGTGCCCTCGGCGCCGGGAAATGGTTTCCGTCAAATCGCGCAGAGCTGGCAGACTCCATCCAGCAGTATATGAGCGAGGCCTTTGTTCCCGAGGTGTCTGGCCCCATCGTTGCGGCGATTGCCCCCCATGCCGGCTATCTCTATTCGGGCCAGGTGGCAGGCTATACCTATCGGGCCATTCAGGAGAATATCGCCGCACACGGGGCCCCCGAAACCGTGGTGGTTCTCGGGTTCAGCCACAAGGGGGAAGGCCAGGGCGTGGCGCTCATGGACGGAACCACCTTCGTCACCCCGCTCGGGGAAAGCGCCATGGATAGCAGTGCGGCATCCCTCCTGATCGCCGCCGATCCTCGCCTCCGCCCCGATTACCGACCCCACATGGGAGAACACTCCCTTGAAAATCAGATTCCGTTCATTCAAACCGTCCTTCCCGCCGCCTCCCTGGTGATGGCGCTGATCGCGGCACGCGACTCCACCACCCTGGAGGCACTGGCCAAGGCGCTTCATACACTGGCAGGAAAGAAAAAGATTCTGGTGATCGCCAGTTCTGATATGCTCCACGACTCTTCTTACGAAAAGGTTCGTAAGACGGACCAGGCCACCTTGCGGAGAGTGGTTGCCTTGGATACCACGGGAGTGATGCATGACTGGGATTACAGCCAGCAGGTGTTCTGCGGAATCGGGCCGGTGACCACCGCCATGAAGTACGCCCAGCTCCGGGGAGTCACCAAGGGAACGCTTCTGCGATATCGGAACAGTGGCGATGACTTCCCCGAAAGCCGGGGACAATGGGTGGTCGGATATGGGGCTGTGGCGTTTTCGATATAGACAATGACAACTCAATCCAACCATCTTCGCGTCACCCTCGTGCAAATCAATGCCGGGCGGGACATTCAGGCCAATCTGGGCCGCCTGAAGCAGCTCCTTTCCGGGATCGGAACCACCGACCTGATCGCCCTTCCGGAGGTCTTCGCCATCCGGGGCAGCGACCGGGACTATCAGGACACCGCCCAGCCACTCACCGGCCCGCTCATGAATCTGCTGGCCTCAGTGGCGCACCGCCACAACGCTTGGGTTCTGGCCGGGAGCATCGTCGAAACCAGCGGGGCTGCCGTCTACAACACCAGCGTCCTGCTTAACCGCCGGGGTGAGGTAACCGCCTCCTACCGGAAAATCCACCTGTTCGAGGCGGAACTCGACTCCGGCGAGATCATTCGCGAAAGCGATCTCTGGATCGCCGGCTCGACCCCCGTCATCGCCGATGTCGACGGCTGGCAATGCGGCATGGCCATCTGTTACGACCTGCGTTTCCCCGAGTTGTTCCGCCATTATTCGTCACTCGGGGCCCACCTGTTCTTCCTGCCCTCCAATTTCACGCAGCGCACCGGACAGGATCACTGGGAAATCCTGCTCCGGGCCCGGGCCATTGAAAACCAGTGCTTCGTGGTTGCCCCCGATCAATGCGGAACCAATCCCCACACCGGCATCGCCAGTTACGGAAACAGCCTGGTGGTCGGACCCTGGGGCGATGTCATGGAGCGCATCGAGGAGGGCGAACACGCCATTACGGTGACGCTCGACAAAACCACTCTTGAAAATACCCGCCACCGCATCCCCGCGCTGGCGCATCGGAAATTATGAAGGATAAATGATGTCTGAAATCTTAAATTTGAAATCTCAAACGTTCACGCTCCTCATTGCCTGCGCCAAGGGCATTCCGCCTTACCTGAAGACGGAACTCGCCGCGCTCGGATTCCCCATCCAAGCCGAACTGGAGGCGGGCGTGGAAACCAGCGGTACCCTCGCCGATGCCATGCGGCTCAACCTCGTTCTCCATACCGGCAACCGGGTCCTTCTGGAACTTGACCGGTTCACCGCGCGCCAGCCTGACGACCTGTACGCCCGGATCCAGACGCTCCCCTGGGAAGATATCATCCCCGACAACGGCTATTTTACCGTCACCTCGTTTATCAATACCCCGGCCATCCGGGATAGCCGGTTTGCCAACGTCAAAACCAAGGACGCCATCGTGGATCGGATTCGCGCCAAGACAGGAGTGCGCCCGGACTCCGGCAATGAGCGGAGCGGAACCGTTGTCTTCCTGTATTGGAACCAGGGCGATGCCAAGCTCTACATCGACACCTCAGGCGAGGCCTTGTCGCGGCGGGGCTACCGCAAAATTCCCATGGCCGCCCCCATGGCCGAAACCCTGGCCGCCGCCGTCGTGTGCGCCACAGGCTGGACCGGGGAAGGCAACTTCATCAACCCCATGTGCGGGAGCGGAACCCTCGCCATCGAGGCCGCGTTGCTGGCACAGGGGCGGCCCCCCGGCCTGCTCCGCAGCAACTACGGGTTTATGCACCTTAAGGGATTTGATGACGCAGCCTGGCAGAAAATCCGACAGGAAGCCCGGGTTCTCCCCAAGCGACCCTTCACCGGAAAAATCATCGCCTCCGATATCCGCACCGATGCCGTGGAGGCCGCCCGGCAAAACGCCCGCACCGCCGGCGTGGAACAGCTGATTGAGTTCACCACCTGTGATTTCGCCGACACCCCGCTTCCGGAAGGCGGCGGCGTGGTGCTGTTCAACCCGGAATACGGTGAGCGCATGGGCGATGAAATTGAACTTGAGCCCGTGTATCGCCGGATCGGCGATTTCTTCAAACAGAAATGTGGCGGCTACACCGGCTATGTCTTTACCGGCAACCTCGTTCTCGGAAAGAAAGTCGGGCTCCGCAGTTCCCGCCGCATTCTCTTCTTCAATGCCAATATCGAATGTCGCCTCCTGGCCTTTACGCTGTACGCCGGGACAAAACGGCAGAAGTCCGGGGAGGAAGAGAAGGATTCGGGGTTCAGGGTTCAGGAAATTACTGAGACGCCATAATGTCCCCGACCATTGGATCACCTTCAAGCCTCCCGCCTGAACCCCGAATCCTGAACCCTGTCAACACCCTAAGCGTCACCGACGTTCCTTATGGTGGCCGCGGCATCGGGCGATTGGAGGGGAAAGTCTGCTTTATTCCCGGCGTTCTTCCCGGTGAAACCGTCCGGGTTAAGCTCACCCGGGATCGCGGCGATTTCCTCGAAGCCGAACCTCTGGAAATCCTGACCGCCTCCCCCCACCGCATCCAGCCAGCCTGCCCCCTCGCCTCCTCCCTTGGCCTCCGTAGCTTTAGCGAAGGAGGCTGCCCCGGCTGCTGTTACCAGCACGCTGATTACGGAGAGGAGGTCCGCATCAAAAACGAGCAGCTCCGAAACTTGCTTGCCAGACAGACCGCCGAACTTCTCCCGCCCGTTCCGGCCCCCTCGCCGCTTGGCTACCGGAACAAGATGGCGCTCCATGCCCAGGCCGATGGGAAGGACATGCGACTGGGTTACTTCATGACCGACAACACGACCATTCTTGATGTACCCTCATGTCCTCTTGCCGCAGCCCCGTTGAATGCAATCCTGAAAGAACGCCGCGCCGACCCTTCGTTCTTCCGCACCTTGCGGGATGGCATGACCGTCACCTTCCGGTGGACTGAAAAAGATGGCGCCCAGTGGTGGCGGAACCGGGCGTCGGAGAAAGATATCTGGCTCGTGGAATCCTCGGTCATCGGGCCGCTTTCCGTTCCGCGCAACAGTTTCTACCAGATGAATCCGTCAATGGCCGACGCTCTGGTGACGGCCGTTCAAGAGCGATTAAAGGCCGACCTGCCCGACACCGTGATCGATCTCTATTGCGGCGTGGGCGTGTTTGCCCTAGCGGCGGCGACGCTGGGCATTCCGAAAGTTCTCGGGATTGATCTGGACGGTCCGGGCATCAAGGCTGCCGAATACAATGCCCGAAAGCTGGGGCTTAACAATACCCGCTGGAAAGCCGCTACGGCCCAGGAAGGCATTCTTGATTTTGAGTTGGAGCATCCGGACCGGG
>CAIZMS010000411.1 GCA_903934155.1 uncultured bacterium
AAAAGCGGAACCTGCGACTGCCGCAAGCCCAAGCCGGGCATGATTCTGGAGGCCGCCCGACGGCACCAGATCAATCTCGCTGAATCCTGGATGGTGGGAGATTCACCCGGGGATGCCGAGGCAGGCAAGGCGGCCGGATGCCGGACCATTCTGGTGGGCGAGAAGGCGAGTCCCGGTTTGGCTGACGTCCTGTTCCGGGACATGGGCGAATTCCGCTCGGAAATAAAAAGACTGCTAAGCAAGGGGGGAATCAGTTTATGAAACTATTTGTACCGGGCCGCATCTGCCTTTTTGGCGAACACTCCGACTGGGCGGGAAGCTACCGCCGGATCAACGGGGAATTGGAAAAGGGCTATGCCATTATCACCGGCACCAATCAGGGCCTTCATGCGGAGGTCAAACCCCACCCCAACAAACTCATTGTAAAAACAACCTTAAGCGATGGGACCCCGTTCGGTCCCTACGAAGTCCCTATGGATCGCGATGCCCTCCTGATCGAGGCGCAAAAAGGCGGCTTCTTCAGTTATGCCGCCGGGGTTGCCTACCAGGTGCTCACCCATTACCGGGTACGCGGCCTTGAGGTGAACAACTTCCTGACCGACCTGCCGATCAAGAAGGGACTCTCGTCCAGCGCCGCGGTCTGTGTGCTGGTCGCCCGCGCCTTCAACCGGCTTTATGACCTCAAGATGACCGTCCGGGGCGAAATGGAATTCGCCTACCTCGGCGAAATTACCACCCCTTCGCGCTGCGGAAGAATGGATCAGGGCTGCGCCTACGGGAACCGCCCCATCATTCTGACCTTTGACGGCGATCGCATCGATGTGTCGGAGCTGACCACTCCCCGCGATCTCCATTTTGTCATCGTGGACCTCCATGCCAGCAAGGATACCCGCGAAATCCTGAACCACCTGAACCACTGCTACCCCTTCGCCGAGGACGAGATCCAGAAGGGCGTCCAGAAATACCTCGGCCCCATCAGCGCGGGAATCACAAACCGCGCCGCCGATGCCTTGAGAAGTGGCGATGCCGCGCTCATTGGCCAACTGATGCGGGAGGCTCAGTCTGAATTCGATCGGTACTGCATCCCCGCCTGTCCCTCCCAGCTGACCTCTCCGATACTGCATAAGGTGTTGAATTACGGCCCGCTCCAGCCCCTGATTCTGGGCGGTAAAGGGGTGGGTTCACAAGGCGACGGCACCGCCCAGTTCATCGTCAAGGATCAGGAGTCCCAGGAAAAGGTCATCCAAATCATTGAACACGACCTCAAGATGAGCGCCCTGAAGCTGAGCCTTCAGACAGGCCGGCGACTTCGCAAGGCCGTGATTCCTGCAGCCGGATTCGGAACCCGGCTCTTCCCGGCGACCAAGGCCATGAAAAAGGAACTTTTCCCGATCATGGACAAACAGGGCCGGATGAAACCCGCCATCCAGATCATTGTCGAGGAAGCCGTCAACTCCGGCGTGGAGGAAGTCGGCCTGATCGTCCAGACCCAGGACAAGGATGTGTTCGAGGATTTCTTCCACTCCCCACCGCCGATAGAAAACTTCAATAAACTTTCACGGGAGAACCAGGACTATAGCCAGTATCTCCTGGAAGTCGGCCGCCATGTGAAGTTGCTGACACAGGACACCCAGGAGGGATTCGGCCATGCGGTATATTGCTCCCGGGACTTCGTCAAGGAGGAGCCGTTCCTGCTGATGCTGGGCGATCACCTGTACGCCTCCCAAATCCCGCGCTCCTGCGTGGGTCAGCTGATGGATGTGTACGAAAAGACGGGCATGAGCGTGGTGGGGCTGAAAGCCATGCCCGTTGACCAGGTCAAACATTTCGGGTGCGTCACGGGTATGTGGCGGACAGAAGGAGAAATCCTCAACATCACCGAATTCATGGAGAAACCCGATGCCGAATACGCCCGAACGCACCTTCAGGTGGACGGCCTGGCACCGGACACCTTTCTGACGGTGTTCGGAATTTACATCATCAAACCCCAGATCTTCCACCTGCTTGAGGAGAATATCCGGAACAACATCCGGGAACGGGGCGAATTTCAGCTCACGTCCTGCCTGGATGAGCTCCGCAAACTGGACGGATTCGTGGGATGCGTTGTCAAAGGCCGCCGTTTCGATATCGGCCTCCCCGATGTCTACCGCCAGACCATGATCGACTTCCCCAATGCCTGACATTACTGCAGTTTTTTTCGACATCGACGGCACCCTGCTTGACATGCGCGGAGTGGGCCGGCAGTCGTTTGTCAAAGCCCTGGAAACCACCTTCGGATTCAAGGATGACCTGTCATACATCACGTTTGCAGGAAACACAGACTTGAACATCCTGCAGCAGGTCATGGCACGCCGGGAACTTCCCCTGACCCAAGCCGATTGTGACCGGTTTCACCGCCAGCTTCCCCTGGAACTTTCCGCAGCGGCCCATCAGGCGGAGCTGGTCCTGTATCCCGGAATTCGTGAGCTTCTGGAAACCCTCTCCGAAAACCCGGCGGTAATCCTTGGACTGGTTACCGGCAATGTTGAAGCGTGTGCCTGGATCAAGCTTCAGCAGTTCAACCTCCACAACCATTTTGTATTGGGAGCCTTTGGAGATGAACATGCCGACCGGAACGAAATCGCCCGGCTCGCGCTTCAACGGGTTCAGGCCCGAATGGACCCGGGGCAGACGCTGAAGGGCCTCTTCCTGGTCGGGGATACACCCAATGACATTGCGGCTGCCCATGCCATCGGTGCCGTCGCCATTGCCGTCGCCACAGGCCGGTTCACGGTTGAGGCTTTGACTGCTGCGGGTGCCGATGTCGCGTTATCGGATCTCTCCGACACCCAGTGCGTGACCGATCTTTTTATTTGAAAAGGTCTTCCGGCTCGGGCTCAGGAATCACATGACCACACACTGACATCCCGGCCTTTCTCGTCGAATCCGCTCTTCCCGTAATTAGAGGGTGCCAGGAAGGAAGATCATGTCCCTCCGCCAGCAACCGGTAGGAACAACTGGCAGGAAGCCATTTCCTGACCTTTTCAAAACTCACAAAAAGATCCGCGCATTCCGGCATTTTCCTGGCCCGGTCCCGGTAACAGGTACAACGGCAGGTTTCCAGGTCCAGATACTTGCAGGCCCATTTTGTATAACTGACAACCCGTGACTTGGAGTCTTCGTATTTCAGGACACAGCACCGCCCGCAGCCACAGCACAACCGGCCCCACTCCGCCCGGGTCATCTCCCCCAGCGCCTTCCGTTTCCAGAAGGGAGCATCTGAAATTTTATATTTCAAATCCCGCCTTCTCCTAACGCCTTGGCGCGCGCCTTACGGGCAAGCTGGAGATCATCGAAGGAAATATTCCGGCGCTGGTACCGGCTCTCCATCCGCTCCATGAAATTATCCCAGTCCTCCCGGGTCGGCGGCGTGGTGTAATCAAACCGTTCCTCATCGGATCGCTTGAACTGCCACTTCACCCGGCCCTGTTCGACCGTCCACCTCACATCGCGCTTAATTCCATCCTCAAGTTTTTCAATCCAACAGACTTGTCGCATCATAAGATCTCTCCTCCAAAACCGTTATAGGGCTCGCGCTTCACGCCCTAAGAACTCCAATGCAAAAGCGCTTTTGCATATCATCCAGCAACCCAATTCGACGATGGATTCGTTGAGGGTCATTCGAGCCCCGCTCGCACAGACATAGCCGATAACTTTCAGCCAAACCATAGGCGCGCGCGCTTTGATGCCTGGGTCACCACCAGCCATCCGTCATTTGGGGTCCACATAGACAACTTTCAGGAACACATCGTTGAGCCTCAGAAAATCCTTATCTGTGGTCAACAGCACAGCTCCGAGAGCGGCGGCCGTTGCAGCAATCCAAAGATCGTTGTCACCCATGGAAAAAGCCGACGTCCCCTGCGGCAGAGATTTGACAGGGTGACCATTGTGTCGGTATGCATCAATTTCAACATAATGCCGGACAATGTTGGGATGATTGATATCCTGTTGCGGGATTTTGCGCACCAACTCCCTCAGTTTCGCGCATTTTGACTCCCCCCATTGCCGCCGAAACCCAAAAGCCTCAAGTTCAGCAATCGTCACAACAGATTGGATCGCTAGATTCGGAGCAGAAAACGGCTCATAGGTATTCAAGACATGCTTGGCATAGGAAGAACCTCGCAACATCCCAAGCACGATGCCAGTATCGAATACGTAGCGGCTCATAATGCGGCCAACAGCTCGTCTATACTTTCGTCACCTGGCCATTGCCCCCAGAATTCCGCGACATTAACCCTCTCCTTGCCAGCCTTCACAATTCCCTCAAAAGGGGCTTCCATCTGAACAGCCACCGGAAGCCGCTCAAAAAGTTCTTCTCCCACTTCCATCACTTTGAGCATCTCAGCATCCATAAACCTTGCGACACCGGATGCCTTGAAATGAACCATCCCCTTGATCGAAACCTTACAGCCCCAGAACTCACGCAAGGCCTCTGCACTCAAGAATTCAGGATGCACTCGACCTCGGAGACTGTTCCCTTGCGACACTTCCAACTTGAATTGCCCAGTCTTATGGCCGATCTCCTCCAGTTTACCGGAGACCACCATCGGCTGGGGCTCTGGAGTGCGGCCTTTCAGCGACTGAACCGTCTCTACCGTTTTCTTCGTGAGCGACAACGAGACACGCTCAGGACGATCAAGCCGAATGATTTCTAATGATTCAAAGGACTTAAACATCCCGCCGAACTTTGAAATACTATCCAAAACACCACGGTCAAACCTATCGCTATCCATATTATTGGCGACAGCATCCTGAACACAAAGCGCCAACACGGAAAGCGCAGTGTCTGACACATCAGGAATTTCACGCCACATATCCGGCTGCTGCAAGTATTCAGAAGCGGTCTCTCCTAAGGTCCTTGCTTGGACATCCAGTTTGGTCGACCCTTTCCCAATTCCCGTGACAAGAAAGTCAGTAGATTCTTCCAGCCAAGCAGGAGCGGGACCATGCTTCACGCTGGATCCGTCCATCAATAGACGCACGCTACGTTGCGCTGCCTGCTGCAGGTCCTGCAACAAGGACGCTAGCAAGTTCGCCGAGATGGTCCCGTCACCACTGGCAAGGCCTTTAATATGAAGAGAATAGGAAGCCATGTTTGCAATACACCTCGTTTGGCTAATCTGGGAAATTAATACCACCGCCCCGCAGAAATATGAAGCCCCATTTTACCCGTCGCATGGATCGGCACATGGATCAACTGTTGCCAAACAGCCACTGATCCTTCTTGGGATCCGCGTCTATCGATACACCCGCGCCGGAGAAAGTTCAACCCTCCACACCTAGTTCCACGCCGTAATTCATTCACGCGCGAATTGCCCCTGCAAAAGCGCTTTTGCGCATCGATTCACCTACAAAACTCCAGCGGACGCGACGGAGCGCGTCCCTCCATTCAGAAATACAGAAGGTAACCCTGAACTCTCTCTTTATAACCACGCTTGAAAACTTCTGCGGCATTGCCCATAGTGTCGCCCCTTGAAAGGCAGAATTCAGAAATCAGAAGTCCGAAATCAGAATCCAGCGACATAATCGAAGCCGTCGCCCCTTCTGAATCCTGACTTCTGACTTCTAAATTCTGGAGTTCCCCATGGCCCTGTTAAGTTTAAAGAATGTAAGTCTGAGTTACGGCGGAAATCCGCTGCTTGACGATGTGGAGTTCCACATCGAGCGGGGCGACCGTATCTGCCTGCTGGGCGTCAATGGAACCGGAAAAAGCACCATGCTGCGAGTGTTGGCTGGCGAATCTAAGCCCGACTCCGGTCAGGTCATCCGGTCATCGGGTATCCGAATAACCCGCCTTCCCCAACAGGTGCCCACCCATCTCTCCGGCCGGGTCCTGGATATCGTCTGCCCGGATCACGAGAACCCGGATCTTTCCCGGGAGGCTCTTGAAGCCCAGCAGATTCTCAGCCGGCTCGACCTGGATCCGGAAGCCGATTTCTCGACGCTCTCCGGAGGAACACGCCGGCGAGTTCTTCTCGCTCAGGCTCTGGCTGGCGCCCCAGACGTCGTACTGCTGGATGAACCGACCAATCATCTGGATCTGGATTCCATTGCCTGGCTGGAAGCCTATCTCTTGCGCCGTTGCAAAACCTTCCTATTCATCTCGCATGACCGGGCCTTCCTGCGCCGGATCGCCTCGCGTGTCGTGGAGCTGGACCGGGGCCACCTCAGCGACTGGAATTGCGATTACGATACCTTTCTGCGCCGCAAGGAGGAATCCCTCCAGGCGGAGTCCCTTCAGTGGAACCGGATGGATAAGTTGTTGGAGAAGGAAGAAGCCTGGCGGCGACGCGGCGTCAAGGCGCGCACCGTTAGGAACCAGGGCCGGCTTCGCGCTCTCGAGGCACTTCGCGCGGATCGCAGTCAGCGCCGACAGCGAACCGGCACCGTTCAGATGTCCATCCAGGAAGCGAACCGTACGGGCCAGGTTGTCATCAAGGCCGACAAGGTCACCTTCGGCTATGGGACCACCCCCTTGATCCAGAACTTTTCAACCGTCATCAACCGGGGCGACCGAATTGGCATCATCGGGCCTAACGGCTGCGGGAAAACGACCCTGCTCAAGCTCCTCCTGGAATCCCCTGAAAATTCCTCTCCCCATGCCATCAAGCACGGCACCAATCTGCAGATTGCCTATTCCGACCAGCTCCGCGCCCAACTCGACGAATCCAAGTCCCTCGCCGAAAACATCGTGCAGGGCAAGGAATTCATCATGTTGCAGGGGGTCAAGCGTCACGTCATTGGATACCTGGAGGATTTTCTATTCAGCCCCGACCGCGCCCGGCAACCGGTATCTGTCCTCTCCGGCGGGGAACGCAACCGACTCCTGCTCGCGCGCCTCTTCGCCCAGCCCTCCAATGTGATGGTCCTGGATGAACCGACCAA
>CAIZMS010000412.1 GCA_903934155.1 uncultured bacterium
AGGGACGGATTATCAGCCGGACCAATCACCTCGATGATTTCAGCCTCGGGATTCACATGACGGTTTTCCCAGTTCGTAAACTGGATCACCACCCGGTCATTGATCTGGGCGCCCTTGACTTCAGAAACATAAAAGTCCTGCTGATAAGAGGGATCCATGGGGGCCACATACAGGAAACGCCCCGTACTTTTCAGAGTGCCGACCACCACCCGGGTTCCCCGCTCCAAAACCCGTATCACCACGCCATGGCGCTGCCACGCCGCCATTCCGGGGCGAAGCGGTTCGAGACGCACCACCACCTGATCGCCGGGAAGGGCCGTGCTGAGGTGCCCCCGGTCAATCTTGACAGTCAGCTCCCCTTCCAGATTGGTCAGATAGCCATCGCCCGACCGCTTCACCTCAAGTCGGCCCGTGATGAGATCGGCGGGAGCGCCCAGGGAATAACGGGTCTTGCGAATCAGAACAATCTCCCCGTTCATCACCATCTTATGAAGAAGCGACACGAGCGCCTTCCGCGCCCCGCCCCGCAGGGAAAAGGCCGCTTCCAGCTCTCCCAGGGTCATCGGAACATATCCCGGTCGCTGGAAAAACTCCAGAATCGTCTCATGCGTCAGAATTTCAGAAGCCATTTTTTTAGGCATAATATTAACTTTCTCTCACTCTCGACCTTGGATCTAGCGCGTCCCGCAGGGCATCCCCCACCAGGTTAAACGCCAGAACAACCAGCAGAATGACAACCGTCACCGCCGTCAATTCCCACCACATCCCCTGCCACAGGCGGAGCCGTGCATTTCCGATCATTATACCCCATGACGGCTCGCCCTGCACTCCAATTCCCAGAAAGCTCATGAACACTTCCGTCCCGATCGCGGCGGGAAAGCGGATGGAAAACGTGATGATCACGATATGAAACACATTCGGCAGAATGTGCCGGAAGATAATCCGCCCGTTCCCGTAGCCCAGCGAACGGGCCGCCATCACATAGGCCCGGTCACGGTGCTTCATCACCTCCGCACGCAACAGCCGGCACAACCCTACCCAGGTGGTCAGCCCGATTCCCAGATACACTCCCAGCAACCCCTTCCCCACGACCATGGAAATGGCCAGAATGAACAACAGGCCGGGAATGCTTTCCATTGTTGAATAGAGCCAGACAATCCCCTCATCCACCCAGCGCCCGAAATACCCGGCCAGACACCCCAACATCATGCCGATGGGAATAGCGATCAGCGAGGTGACCACACCGACCAGAAAGGCAATGCGCGCCCCCTGCACCGTCCGCTGAAGCACATCACGGCCCAGATTATCCGTCCCCCATGGCCGGTAGGCCAGATTTCTGAATCCACGCCACACCCAGTGGGGGGCTCCATCAACCGTCGCCAGGCGCGCTTCGGCGAAGGGATGCCGGAGCAGGCTCGGCGGCAAATAGCGCTCGCTCAAGTTAACATGCTGGTAGGACGGCGTGCGATCCACCGCCTGGTAGTAGCGATACACCACCTCACCATAGGCGGCCACCAGCACAAAGGCCGCAATGACCCACAGGCAGACGCGGATGAGCCGGCGCCGACACAACTCCCGCCACACCCCGTCCCATTCTGATTGATTCTTCTCCCGCATCTGACCTCAAACTTCTCAACACTGACTACTTCAACTTCACCCGCGGATCGACCAGCGCATAACACAAATCCGTCAGCAGACTGGCCACCACATAAAGGATCGCCCCCACCAGCACCACGCCCCGCACCACATCCACATCGGATGAATTGATGGCGTTCACGCTCAGGCCGCCCAGCCCGGGCACCCCGAAGAAACTCTCCAGTAAAAGGCTTCCGGTATACAGAAACGGCAATGCCAGCGCCGTGTTGGTGACAATCGGAATCAGGGCATTGGGAAGCACATGCTTGAACAATACCGCCACCGGCCCAAGCCCTTTCGCGTAGGCTGTCCGGACATAGTCCTTGTAGAGCTCATCCAGCAGCACCGTCCGGTAAAACCTCAAGTTCGAACCCAATCCGCTGAGTATTCCGATGATCACAGGCAGAAGCAGATAGCTCCAGGACTCAAAGCCCCAAATCGGAAACCACTTGAGCTTGTAAGCCATGAAGAATTGGCCAAAAATAATCCACACCAGATAGTTCACGCTCATCAGGGCCACCGCCGTGATGACCAGAACCCGGTCAACCCACCGGTTTCGCCAATACGCGCAAACCAGCGCCAATCCGACGGACAACACCAGCCCGCCAAAAAATATCGGAACCGTCAAAGCCAGGGAGGGGCC
>CAIZMS010000413.1 GCA_903934155.1 uncultured bacterium
GGCATGGATGCGGTGGACTTGCGGCGCAAACTGGGACACACGCTGGGTTTTTGCGGGAATAGCGATATTCAGATCTGGGAGAAAGGCGATCCGGCGGCCATTCGTCGTGAAGTGCTCCGCAAGCTGAATGCGGCGAAAGGCGGTGGGTATATTTTCCAGTCGGATCATTCGGTGGCCAGTAACGTGTCCGGGAAGACCTATGACATGATTGTCAAACTGGTGCGCCAGTATGGGACGTACCCCTTGAATCTCGGCGACTACGACGAAGTGATGGAGAATAAACCATGATTGTTGCCAATCCTCTTCTCGGAACCTTGTTGCATGCGGTGGGTGCAGCATCGGCCGCTGTCTGCTATACGCCCCAGAAACAAGTCAAGGGCTGGTCCTGGCAGACTTATTGGATGACCCAGGCGGTGTTTTGCTGGCTGATTCTGCCGATCCTTGGGGCCTATCTGACGATTCCCCAGTTGATGCAAGTTCTGCAGGAAGCGCCGCGCGACGCTATGGTCAAATCCTTTCTGCTGGGGGCCGCCTACGGGATTGGCGGAACAGCCTTCGGGGTGGCCATTCGGTATATCGGGTTTTCCCTGACCTATGCCTTGGCGGTGGGGCTTTCCAGTGTGCTGGGCACCCTGATTCCGCCGCTGGTACGGGGTGAGTTTCTGGCTATCTTTTCGAAGGTCGGCTCCGGATGGGTTCTCGCGGGTATCGCGGTGGGTACGGTTGGCATTTTCCTGTGCGGGTTATCGGGCTGGCTCAAGGAGAAGGATGCGGCAGGGGGTAAGGTTCATGCGGGCTTTTCAATCGGGAAAGGTTTGCCATTATGCCTGCTGGCAGGGGTGTTGTCGGCCGTATACGGGTTTGCACTGGAGGCGGGAGCTCCCATTGCCGCCGTTGCTGAGGCGCATGGAGCGGGCTATTTCAACGGGAATGTCACCTATATTTTCGCGAACTCGGGGGCGTTTTTAACCACGCTGATCTATTGCCTTTACCTGAGTGCGAAGCACCGTACGCTCGGCGAACTGGTCGAGTTGCCTGCGGGCGGGGAGAAGGCATCGCTGCCGATGAATTTCGCGATGGCGATTCTCACGGGATGCCTCTGGTATGGACAGTTCTTTTTCTATAATCTCGCCCATGTGCGGATGGGAACCTTCAAGTTCACGAGCTGGGCCATTCACATGATCATGTTGGTGCTCATCAGTAACATGCTGGGATTGGCGTTGCGGGAATGGTGTGGGTGCAAGCTCCGAACCTGGGTCGCGGTCGCCGTATCCCTCTCCCTTCTCGTCGGGGCCGTGTTGATGTTGACGGCCGGGAATTATCTTGGAGAACTGGCGGCAGGAAAATAACGTGGAGGAACGATGAAGCGGTATGGATCGGTGATTGGGGTCAAGGGTGAGAAGCTTGCGGAATACAAAGCCCTGCACGCGGCCGTGTGGCCTGATGTGCTGAGGATGATCACGGAGTGTCATATCCGGAACTATTCCATTTATCTCCGGAAAATGCCCGATGGGAAGCATTACCTGTTCAGCTATTTCGAGTATGCGGGAACGGATTTTGCCGCCGACGCTGCCCGGATGGCGGCCGATCCGATTACTCAGAAATGGTGGTCAGTCTGCATGCCCTGCCAGGATCCCCTGCCGGATCGGGGCCCGGACGAGTGGTGGGCTGGCATGGAAGAAGTGTTTCACCAGGATTGATTCTGGCGCCACCTGCTAGGCCCGGGATCGCAGGATCGCGGCGACCACGGATGGGGTCAGGTTATTGTGTTCCCCGAGAACGGTTCCGCGTTCCGCAAACCGGCTTCGCACCTTCCGGGCAGCCTCATCGGCATCGATCTGATAGGCGCCAAAGCGGGTGGGCATGCCCAGCGCGTTGAAAAAACGCTCGGTTTTCGCGATGGCTTCACGCGCGGTACGAACGTCCCAGACTCGTTTCCCGTACTGCTTGAGCTTGGCCTCCTTGCGCTTCAGCTCATGAGTCCAGACGCCCGGCATGACGATTGCCAGCGTTTCCGCGTGGTCCAGTCCGTAGAAGGCCGTCAGCTCGTGTCCGATCATATGGGTGGACCAATCCTGAGGAACGCCGCACCCGATCAGGGTGTTCAGGGCGAGCGTGGCGCTCCACATGAACGAGGCGCGCAGATCGTAATCCTCGGGGTTGCGGAGGGTGCCCGGTCCGACCTCGACGAGCGTCTGCAGGATGCTCTCTGCAAGCCGGTCCTGCAACGGCGCGGCGGCTGGATAGGTCATGTATTGTTCCATGACATGGACGGTGGTGTCCACGATGCCGTTGCGGACCTGCTTGCGGGGGAGCGAAACAGTCGTTTGGGGATCGAGTATGGAGAAGACGGGGAACGCGCAATCCGCTGTGAAGTGCAGTTTTTCCGCCGTGGCGGCCCGGGAGATGACCGAACTGCCGTTGGACTCCGAACCGGTCGCCGGCAAAGTCAGCACCGTTCCCACCGGCAATGCCGTTGTGAGCTCGGCTCCGTGGGTGCGGAGAATAGACCAGGGATCCTTCCCTTTGTAGCAGGCGGCTGCCGCGATGAACTTGGCTGCGTCCAGGACCGACCCGCCCCCGACGGCGAGGATGAATTGGACCTTGTTCCGGCGTACGTCGGCTACCGCCTTCATGCAGGTTTCGTACAGGGGGTTGGCCTCGATCCCGCTGAATTCGACCACGCGGTGTGACTTCAAGGCGCGTTTGACCTGGGCATAGACCCCGTTGCGCTTGATGGAGCCCCCTCCATAAAGCATAAGCACGGGTTGCTTCTCGGGCACCTGGGATTTCAATTCGCGGATGGTGTCTTTTCCGAAAATAATTCTTGTCGGATTGTTGTAAACGAAGTTATTCACGATTTATTCTCCTGTAACGATGGATGGCTAACGAACACTGATAACTGCTGCTGCGACCGAGAACCCGACCCCCTTGGGGGCTTCACCTGCGGCCGCTGTCCCGATCTCGCCACCCCCATAGAAGCCGAAGAACGGAACTTTATCCATCAGTTTCTGGATCGCCTGATGTTCAGCGGCCAGGATGCCCTGCTTGATTAGTTCGCCGCGGCGCCCGCCGCAATCAAACACCAGTCCTATCACGGGCGTTCCCCCGGCGGTCTCGAGCGCTTTTGTCAGGGCGGTCCGGGTCACTCCCACGAGATCCTGCTTGCCGCCCGCAAGGCCGGTGCCGACCTTGAAGTCGCCAGCCAGGAGGATCGCCACGTTATGCCCGCGGACGACCTCGCCTCGGACGATTTCGCGGGATTCGGGACCACCCGCCGCCGCTCCGACCACAATCGCCGACGTGCCCGCTGCCTCGCACAAGCCATCCACGAACCCCTGGTTGTCACCGACATGCTGGTTGCCGAAAGTAATGATCATCCGGCTTTGGGGGGCTGTCGACAGCGATGCCTTCAAGGCGGCACCTAGGGCTCGTCCATTGTCGAGGAAGGCCTGCTTGCGGTTGCCCTTGACGTTGCCGACCTCTGCGGATACCACCCTGATGGTGGCTTCACCTCCCAAGGCCATGACCGCGATCCCATTCTTGATGCCGTGGCCCTGGTCCGCGAAGTTGCTCGCCGGGGTTAACGGGGAATAGCCTTCGCAACCGGTGATGATGGTTTTATCAAAGTGGCTGGCCACGCCCGCGACCAGGTTGGTGTCGAGTTGCCGACGGGCGGCGAACACCACGACCACCTTGGCGGGGGTGGCGCCCAGCGCGGTCTTCGCGGCCAGGGCGGCGGCGGCGCCGGCCTTCCGGGTGTCCGGCTCGGACGATTGGCCGACGCCGACGGCGAGGGGCGGTTCCGCATGGCAGGCTGCGGCGAGGGTCAGGGAAGCGATTGCGATCATAGGGTTCATTCGACTCATTTTTCTCCTCCTTCGTTTAGCGTTTATCGTGACGACTAGAAGACCCGTCCGAAATCCCGTTCCTGGGGCACCATGACGGCGCCCGGCATGTCCATGCGCGGTTTGGCTTGAAGGCTTGCTCGTCCTTCGCGCAGGGCGCGTAACAGGTTCTGGTAGGCCGGGGCGTTGGTGCTGGAGAGGATCATGGGCGTTAGCTTGGCGACGCGCCCCGTATGGCCCATGCCGCCGGCGGCGTCAGCCAGGTGGTAGTTCAGCAGGCGGCTGGTGTCGGGGTTGCTGAGGTTGATCCAGGTTTCGATGGTTGACTCGCATTGGTATCAGGGCGGGGTTCCCATGCTCATGACAGCAGATCCCCAGGTATTCGTATCGTGGCACGAGGCGCAATGCGTTTCGAAGGCGCGCCCGAGGGTGGCGCACCAGGGTTCCGGGCGTGGGGTGACGCGTCGATTGTCCTCGCAGCGGGTCCAGGGGTCACGCCCTCCGACGGTGTGGGGCCGACTCATGTCCCACGTGCCGTAATAGGGTACGTTCGCATCGATCCAGGCATAGACGCGGCGCCGGCTCTCGTCGTCGAGGTCGGCTCCGTGGTGCTTCGCCTCGATCATGGCCGTCAGGGGGCTGACCCAGGAGCCCGTCTGGAGGGCCGGGAACACGCCGGTGGGGCCTGGATTGATGTAGTAAAAGGCCACCTTCCTGCGGCGGAGCAGGTTGTCGTAGGACATGTTAAAGAACCGGGATTTGTCGCCCGAGAGGTCCAGATCCGCCTTTGGGGCCCGTCCGGAATGGCAATGGACGCAATACCGGTCCCAGACGGGCTGGACCTGTTTCACGTAATCCACGGGCCCCGCGCCCCAGGGGGGCGGCTGGATGGCATCGGGCGGACGTTGCAGGCGCTGTGCCTTGCGCGTGGAGGGCGGGGGAGTCCGCATGCGGTCCTCGTGGCAGCCGGCGCAGGCGACCTGTTCGCCTGTGGTGATCTGGGTGACCGAACCCATGCGCTGGATTTCCTTGCCGTTCGCATCCAGAGCGATGAAGTACAGTTCGCGGTTTGACGGCGCGCGGAAATAAGCAGCCCCATCCTCATCCACGGGGACTTCGCCGAGGTTCTCTTTGACGTAGTAGCTGCCGAGCCCGACCACGGGGTAATGGTCGTGATAGCGGGGGCCCTCAGTGTTCCACTTCTTGGCAATGGGCGCCATGATGCGGAGCCGCTTGACCTGACCGCGCCTGACCCCCTGCTGGGCGAGGCCGTTATAGACGTTCTGGACGAAGAAGGAGCCTTCGCCGGCCGTTGTCGGGACATGACCCGGAATCGCCCTGGGGACAGGCTTGTCATCGAGGGGGGCAGCGGAGAAGCAGGATGCGGCCGGCGACGGGAAAAGTTCGAAACGCGTTCCGTCGTAATGAGCCAGACACAGGACGAAGTTGGTGGCCGTCCCCGCGATGTTCCGGCGGCCAAAGGACGCCAGGAAGACGCCATCCCGGAGAGGGCAGGGGGCTGTCACTGAAGCCGGATAGAACACATCGCCCGGCCCCCAGTTCCGGTCCTGCCAGTCTTTCCCGCGGGTGATGACGTAGGGGGTTTCGAAGGTCACCTTGCGCATGCCTTGCGCGGCCTCGATCCCGTAGGAGCGGTCTACGAGGGCGATATCCGCGACCGGCGGGAAATGGTGGGCCGCCATGGTGATCAGGACCTGGCTGGTGCCGGGGACGGGCCTGCCGCCATACCGTGAATTCGGGACAGTGAAGGTGTTGCCGAAATATAGCCGAAGCTGTCGCCCATCGGGGTTCAGGGTCCATAGCCCTTGCCATTGGAAGATGTTCTTGTCCTGGTATTCCCAGCGGGTGCAGAGGATCGAGCCGTCGGGCAGGATGGCCGGGGCCATGGTGCACAGCGTGGTGAAGTCGATGCGCCGGATGTCCGAGCCGTTGCCCTGCATGATGTAGAGCGCGGAAGCCAGGAAGTCCTGGCAGAGCGAATAGGATTCGACACGGGAAGAACAGAAGACGATGCGCCCGTCTGGGTAATAGACGGGATTGAAGTCGTGCCAGTTCCCGGAGGTCAACTGCCGCAGGCCCGTGCCATCGATCCCGATTTCCCAGACATGGAAGGGATGATCGTTGTTTTCTTTGTAGCTCATCAGCAGGCGACGGTTGTCATACGAGGGGCTGATATCCCAGATGAATCCTTCCTGGGTTTCGAAGATGACCTTGGGTGGCACATCCGGCGTGGCGGGATCGTAAACCAAAATGGCTGAGCCTCTGCCGGTTCGGTGGGCAAACATGGTGGCATTGGTGTGTTTGAGCCCGTATCCATTTCGCCGGACGAAGGCGATTTTCGGAAGGGTGGCGAGCTGCTCCCGCTTCAAGAGATGATACGTTTTGTCGAAGAGTGGCAGCAATTCTGTGTCGGCGGAGCAGGCTTTCAGACGGTCCAACATGGGGGTAGCTTCTTTAAGCTTTGCCGCGAGGCATTCAATCGCCCGGCGAACGGGGCCAGCATTCTGGTTTGTAGACCATGCCTCAAGGGAGAGTCCCGTCAGGTTCCGGAAGGTGGCGCATTCGTCCGGATGCAGGGCGGCAGCAGAGTCGACTGCCGTTTTCAGGTTGAGGCTATCGGAGGCGGAAGTCTGGATGTCCGTCATGGCCTGAGTCCAGGTCGATGGGCCGCTGGTGTTTTCTCCGGCAGCGATCCCGGCTGAGACCAGACTCAAGGTGAAGAGCACAATTTTCGAAAAGTTCGCGCCTTTATCGTTTTGGTGCGTGTTCATAGTTCCCTCCCTCGTTGCCCCGTATTGTCTCGCGTCCCCTCATCCGGTGCTAGAAGCCGTAAGTCGCCGACACGGTTGTCCAGAAATCGTCCTCCGGATTCACGCTTGATTCATACGACCACTGGTAATTGACGCCCCACCCGAAGTAACCGCCCAGCGCCTGAACGCCGGTGGATAACCCGGCGGTGGAATGGCTCCAGCCCGGGGTGATGCCGAATGCCCCCTCATGATAGCTCGTGCTGGCATAGGTGCTGACGTCCTGCCCCTTGGCCCGTGGAATGAAGACCGGGATCGCGTGAGCGTATTGGAGTATGAGTTCATGCCGACCACCTGCTTGAAAGGTCTCCCGTTCATTCGGATTCCAGAAATAGTAGTTGTAGGAGGGGACCAGGAACGAACCGGCCAGGGGAATCGATTTGGGCAACGACAGGCCGGCATGGTATTTCTGTCCGCACTTTTCGCGGGCCGAAACAGGATTCCCGTCCTTGCCGACCGTGACATCCTGATTGGGGTAATCCCAGAAATCGAGATAGCCATGCAGGTTGATGGGCAGGGCAGACCCGGCCAGGAAATCGCGGGAATAGGTTAGCATCGCGTCATGCTCATCGGAAGCCCGGTTGGCGCGGTCCACCTGCAAGGCGGTCCAATATTTCAGGCTGACACCCTTGAGGGGCGTGTCGAGTTTCAGCATGGGTTGCCATGTGGGATGGTCGCCTCCCACATTAAACCCATCCGTCATATACTTGGAAGCCCAGGTCAGATCGGCTGTGACTGCCCAAGGGTTGTCTGGCTCGGCTGCCGCCAATGTGCCTGCCATTATTGCAATCCCGATGGTTCCCCTGATCACGCCCCATGGTTTCATCTGTTTTCACTTCCTTTTTAAACAGCGACAGGACGGCTGTCGCGGGCTTGTTGTTTTATCGCATTCTTCAGATCATTGCCTGAGTGTCCCATCGCCAGCGAAATGCGCCGGGCGGCCTCGACGACCTGTGGCGCGATTTCATTTTTGAGGGCCTGCCGGGTAAAATAGAGGGTCAAGACCGAGACGCCGATGGTTCCGGCAAGTTTGCCGGCGTAGTCGAAGATCGGCGCGGCGCAACACATCAGTCCGTCCGCGTATTCCTCGAGGTCCAGGGCATATCCACGCTTCCGGGTATTCTCGAGATCGGCCTTGAGCTTAAGGGGGTCGGTAAGGGTTTTAGGGGTCTGCCGGGGCAGTCCGTCAGCGATGACTTCTGTTAGTAGGCGGTCCTGGGCATAGGCCAGCAACGTTTTGCCTGGTGCCGAACAGTGCAGGGCATAGCGTTCGCCGACTTGTGCGGTGATCCGGATGGTGCCGGTGCCGTCTAGATGCTCTAGGTAAACGAGGTTCTTCCCGAGCAGGATGCCGAGGTAGGTGCTTTGTCCGGTGGCCTCCCATAATTGTCGGAGGGGGCCGGATGCCGCTACGCGGATATCCATACGCTGGATGGACTTGTGCATATGGTGCAGCGGTAGGAGTCCGAGGCAGTAGGCCGGTCCCGGTTTACGGACCAGCCATCCCGCGTCCGTCAGGGTCTGCAGGAGGCGGAATACCATGTTTTTGTTGAGCTTGAGCTTCTGGCTGATCTCGGAGACACCGAGGGGTTGAGGGACGTCGCTGAGAAGCTCGATCAGGCGCAGCGCGTTGCGTACGGCGGGCATGTTGTAGGAAGCCATGAAGTTCTCCAGAGTCCGGGCGTCATGAAATCAAGTCGTTATAGGTGTATACTGTCGTTATAAAATATGCAAACACATTATTTTTGAGGCAGAGGCATTGCCGAGAGGGCATGGTTGCAAGGGCGCGAAGCGAAATTGAGTTTTATTTCCCCAATGCCACTTCAAGGGCGATCAGGGTGTAGGAGGTGACGAGAACATCATTGGCCTCCCAGAAGCGGTTGTTCCTGTTGACCCAGTAGCCGTGCCCGGTCTTGGAATCCACCTTCTGCAGGCTGATGAGTTTTTCAACGATGGCTTTGCGCCAGAATACCGGGTTTTTCCCCTTGGTCGGAATGTTCTCCCGTCCGAATGTGGCGAGGGATTTGCTGAGGACGTTGTAGAAGTAGAACAGGCCTTCGTCCTTCATTCCTGGATTTTCTTCCAGAGTCCAATGTTTGACGGCCC
>CAIZMS010000414.1 GCA_903934155.1 uncultured bacterium
GATTGAGCCAATCACAGCGGTCGTGCCATCGGAAATGCAGTCCACATCAACCTCAACCGCATTTTCCAGGTAGCGATCAACGAGAACCGGTCTGGTCGGAGACACTTCAACGGCATCCGTCATGTACTTGTGAAGCATTTCCCGGTTGTACACAATCACCATAGCCCGCCCACCCAGCACAAAGGAGGGGCGCATCAGCACGGGGTAACCAATCCGATTGGCAACCTTTTCAGCTTCCTCAATCGTGGTGGCCATTCCATTTTCCGGCTGCTTTAGATTTAGCCGCTTTAACATGGCGGCAAAAAGATCCCGATCCTCAGCCATTTCAATGCTGGCTGGCTTGGTTCCGATGATGTTGACGCCGTTGGCCTCGAGGTCCTTGGCCAGGTTGAGCGGGGTTTGGCCACCGAACTGAACAATCGCACCCCAGCACTTTTCACGCTGGTAGATGTTCAGGACGTCTTCCAGTGTCAAGGGCTCAAAATACAGGCGATCACTGGTATCATAGTCCGTGGAGACAGTCTCGGGATTGCTGTTGACCATGATGGTTTCAAACCCGGCCTCGTGAAGGGCAAATGCCGCATGGACGCAACAGTAGTCGAATTCTATTCCCTGCCCGATCCGATTCGGTCCCCCACCCAAAATCATGACCTTTTTCTTATCAGAAGGCCGGCTTTCATCTACATCACCATAGGTCGAGTAGAAGTAAGGAGTATAGGCGGTGAATTCCGCCGCACAAGTATCCACGAGTCCATAAACAGGCAACAGTTTTTGATCTTCACGTGCCTTTCTTACAGCAATCTCATTACTTTCGAGAAGGCATGCAATCTGACGGTCGGAATAACCCATTTCCTTGATTTGACGGAATAGGGCCGGATTTTTCTGAAGGCCAGCCAGCGTTCCAGCTGACTTGATTTCGTTCTCGTATGCGACCAATTCTTCCAGATGACGAAGGAACCAGGGATCAATTCCAGAGAGCTTTTGAATTTTCTCGACACTCCAGCCGCGCCGGAAGGCGGCATGAATCACAAAGACCCGCATGGCATTGGGGCGCACAATTTCTTTCGCCATGACATCGTCGGTCATTGCATCAAAGGGGCCGTCCTTGCCGTCTGCCCCGAAACCCGCCCGCCCGATTTCCAGGGATCGACAAGCCTTCTGAAAGGACTGCTTGAAGGTCTTACCAATGCTCATTGCCTCGCCCACGGACTTCATTTGGGTTCCCAGCGTGCTGTTGACGCCAGGAAATTTTTCAAAAGCAAACCTCGGCATCTTGGTGACGACATAATCAATCGCCGGCTCGAAGCAGGCGGGCGTCTCACGCGTGATGTCATTGCGAAGTTCATCGAGTGTATAACCAACGGCCAGTTTGGCCGCGATTTTGGCGATCGGGAAGCCGGTAGCTTTGGATGCCAGCGCACTGGATCGCGACACCCGCGGATTCATCTCGATAATAATCATGCGGCCATTTTGAGGATTCAGGGCCCACTGGACATTGGATCCGCCGGTATCCACCCCGATCTCCCGCATCACGGCGATCGAGCCATCACGCATGATCTGATATTCACGGTCTGTCAATGTCTGGGCCGGGGCAACGGTAATGCTGTCACCGGTGTGTACTCCCATGGGGTCAAGATTTTCAATTGAACAGACAATGACGACATTGTCCTTGTGGTCGCGCATGACCTCGAGCTCAAATTCCTTCCACCCAAGAACGGACTCTTCAATCAGAACCTCAGAGGTTGGACTGTAGAAAAGGCCCCGCTTCACGATTTCCTCGAACTCCGCCTCATCCCAGGCAATCCCGCCGCCGGTTCCGCCTAATGTAAAGCCGGGACGAATCACAACCGGATATTTCCCGATCTGCTTTTGAACGATCTTCGCCTCTTCCAGAGTATGTGCCGACCCGCTCAAAGGCAAATCAAGCCCGATTTTCAGCATCGCGGCTTTAAATAGTGCCCGGTCTTCAGCCTTTCGAATGGATTCAGCTTTGGCGCCAATCATTTCCACGCCATAACGTTTCAGAACACCGCGGTCATGCAACTCGATGCCCAGATTCAATGCGGTTTGCCCCCCAAGGGTTGGCAAAATGGCGTCCGGACGCTCCCGTCTAATGATCTCCTCGAGAATGGCCGCCGTGAGAGGCTCAATATAGGTTCGATCCGCAAACTCGGGATCGGTCATGATGGTGGCGGGGTTGCTGTTGACAAGCACCACCTCATACCCCTCTTCTTTTAAAGACTTGCAGGCCTGAACACCCGAGTAATCGAATTCACAGGCTTGCCCGATAATGATCGGACCGGAGCCGATCAACATGATCTTCTTGATGTCAGTTCGTTTTGGCATAGCGTCGTAGGATAGAAGGATTTAAAGGGTTTTTCTAGGTTTTTTTTGGTTTCCGGGCTTCCGACTTCCCTCGGAATTTAACGGCAGCGGCCACAAAATCCCGAAACAGCGGATGCGCCTTGAGCGCAGTTGATTGAAATTCAGGATGAAATTGGCATGCGACAAACCAGGGGTGATCCTTGAGTTCCACGATTTCAACCAGATCCCGCCCGGGACAAATTCCGGAAAACACAAGACCCTGTTTTGCCATCTGATCCCGATATTTGTTATTGAACTCGTATCGATGGCGATGGCGCTCCTGAATATCCGTTGCGCCATATGCGAACCCGGCCTTGGTTCCTTCCGTAACCTTACACGGAAAAGCGCCCAATCGCATGGTCCCGCCCTTAGCGGTAACCTTTTTCTGCTCGACCATCATGTCAATGACCGGAAAGGCGGTCTCTGAATTGAACTCCGTACTGTTGGCGTTCTTCATGCCACACACATGCCGGGCAAATTCAATGGTTGCGCACTGCATTCCGAGGCAGATTCCGAAAAATGGAATTTTATTCATCCGGGCGTATTCCACCGTTTTGATCTTGCCTTCGATGCCTCGGTCACCGAAACCGCCGGGCACAAGGATCCCTGAAACCCCCTTGAGCAGGGCTTCCACACCCTGCTTCTCGATATCCTCGGACTCCACCATCCGAACCTCAACCTTGACGCTACTGGCGATTCCGCCATGGGTCAATGACTCATAGATGCTCTTGTAGGCATCCTTCAGGCTGATATATTTACCAACCACCGCAATCTCAACTGTTCCATGTTCGGGATGGATCAGCGTATTCACCATCGTTTCCCAGTCATCCAGCTTCAGCGGGTTGACATGGAGATGGAGCAGTTCCATGATATAGACATCAACATCCTGCCGCGCCAACTCCAACGGCACCTCATAGATAGAGTGCTCAACATCTTTCTCTTCGATCACCTTGTTCCGGTCCACATCGCAGAACAAAGCCAGCTTCTCCTTATGTTCGTCCGTCATGGAATGCTCACACCGGCAAATCAGGATGTCCGGAATGATCCCGATCGTGCGCAGAATGCCCACCGACTGCTGGGACGGCTTGGTCTTCAGTTCGCCGGCAGCCTTGATATAAGGCACCAATGTGAGATGGATGAACAGCCCGTTCTGCCGTCCAATTTCGTGACGGAATTGACGAATTGCCTCCAGAAACGGCAACGACTCGATATCGCCAGCTGTGCCGCCGATTTCGGTGATGGCGATATCCACATCGTCTGCATCAAGGGATCGAATCGCCGCCTTAATTTCATCCGTGATATGAGGAATCACCTGAACAGTTTTGCCCAGATACCCCCCCTCTCGCTCCCGGCAGATCACCGACCGGTAGATACTGCCCGAAGTGTAATTGCTGTTCCGATTGCAGGTGACGCCACCGAAGCGTTCATAATGCCCCAAGTCCAGATCTGTTTCCGCGCCGTCCACAGTGACATAAACTTCACCATGCTGGTATGGCGACATGGTTCCCGGATCCACATTCAGGTAGGGATCCAATTTCTGCATCTTGACCCGATAGCCGCGTCGTTCCAACAACAATGCCAGTGACGCCGCGGTGAGCCCTTTCCCCAATGATGAAACAACCCCTCCAGTTACGAAAATATGCCGAGTGGGTCCAGTCCGTGTTGCCATCAGTGATTTCCTTTCGAATCAAGATTCAAAAGCATATTGGTATTTTCCAAGGCATTCTTTCCCAGCATTCGAGTGATATCCACCGGATAGTTTCCGGAAAAGCAGGCGGTGCAATAATCCGGGGCATTAGGGAAAGGTGACAAAAGGCCATCAATGCTGAGATAGCCAAGACTGTCGGCTCCTGTGAAAGCGCACACCTCGTCGTGGGAATGCATGGCCGCAACCAGTTCATCCTTGCTTGCAAAATCGATTCCAAAAAAGCAGGGGTTAATGGTCGGCGGGCATGAAATCCGGAGGTGAATTTCCTTTGCCCCAGCTTCCCTCAGGGCCATCACGCGCCGACGCGAGGTGGTGCCCCGGATAATCGAGTCATCCACCACCACCACACGCTTGCCGCGCACCACATCCGCCACCACCGCGAGCTTCATGTCCACACTGCGGGCACGCTGATCGGAATCGGGCATGATAAAGGTCCTTCCCACATAATGGTTCCGCATAAATCCGAAATCGAGAGGGATCCCGCTTTGCCGTGAAAACCCGAGCGCCGCCGAGTTTCCGCTGTCGGGAACCGCTGTGACGATATCGGCTTCGACGGGATGTTCCTGCGCCAGGCGCTGGCCAAGTTTAACGCGAACCGAGTGGACGCTCTGCCCGAATACATTACTATCTGGTCGTGCAAAATAGACATGCTCAAAAACGCACTGCGAAAAAGTCCGGTTTTCCTTTTCGGCAAACCAACTGCTTCGGATGCCTGTGGAATCGACCACCACCAGTTCGCCAGGCTCCACGTCGCGGACAAAATCTGCCCCGATCTGGGTCAGAGCGCAAGTCTCGCTGGAGAACACATATCCGTTCCCCAGCCGGCCGATGGAGAGCGGCTTGAAACCGAGCGGATCTCGTGCCGCCATCACGCAATCCTTGGTCATCAAGAGAAACGCAAACGCCCCCTTGAGTTCAGCCAGAGCGCGCGCTACTCGGCGAGGACGGTTACGATACATAGGATCAGCCAGAAGATGAATCAGCACTTCACTGTCAGTGCTGGTCTGGAAAATTGCGCCCGACTCCTGGTATGTCTGGCGCAAGGCGCGCGCATTCACAAGATTGCCATTATGCGCAATGGCCCAGATCCCGTCGCTGCACTCCACCACCAATGGTTGAACATTCTGGATGCGGGAGGCGCCGGTAGTTGAATAACGGACATGCCCGATTCCGAGATGCCCCGCCATGCCCCGGAGAACATCGGTCGAAAAGACATCGTTGACCTCGCCGACCCCCTTGGATGACTTTACCTGGGTTCCATCGGAGACGACAATGCCCGCCCCCTCCTGCCCCCGGTGTTGCAA
>CAIZMS010000415.1 GCA_903934155.1 uncultured bacterium
CTATATCCTTCCGAAATCATTCCGATCCGCCTGGATTCCCTTTCTGGCGGGCATTCCCGGTCGGCGCGGACTTTCCGGGAACGGCCGGGGCTGGATGTTGACGGAGACAGCCCTGTTGTCGGAGGCGGCGGTGTGCGGGCACCAGTCCCTTGAAATTGCCGATGTGCTTCAGCTTCCACATGGGGATTTGGAATCGCCCCCGTTTCTGGTGGTTCCCGACGAGATTCGTGATCGGGCCTGGAAGCGGGTGAACGCATTTCAGGGCGGAGCAGGGGCGGGTAAACTGATCGCCTTTTTTCCGGGGGCGGCGCATGGGCCGTCCAAACGCTGGCCCGCCGGGAATTTTTCCGATGTGGGACGCCGGTTGGTTTCGGAGCCGGGGTGTCGCGTTCTGGTTTTGGGGAGTCGGGGCGACAAGGCCGTCTGCGATGAAGTTGCCTCCGGGATCGGGGACGGTGCGGTGAATCTGGCGGGAGAGACGGATTTTCTGGAACTGATCGGGTTGCTCAGCCTGTGCCGGTGTGTGGTGTCCAATGATAGTGGCGGGATGCATCTGGCGGCGGGGCTTGGCGTTCCCGTGATTGGACTTTTCGGTTTGACGGATCCCTCCAAGACCGCTCCTGTGGGAACCCGACACACGCTTTTGCTTGCGGAAGGAGTCCACCGTTCGCGGGCTATTGACCCGGATTCCCCGGAAGCGCGTTCGGCTATTGCCTCCATTTCCGTTGACGCCGTCCTGGGTGCCATTGCAACGGGTTTATAAACTAAACACGCCGTTGACATTGTTTCTGTTTGGAGTAACCTAGTGGCAACAAGCAGGAGGTATTCCATGAGTACAGTCAAGGATCTGTTGACGGCTAAAGGTTCCTCGGTTTCCACGATTTCCCCCCAGGCAAAGGTATATGAGGCATTGGCCCTCATGGCGGAAAAGGATATCGGCGCCTTGGTGGTGGTGTCTGAAGGCAAGGTAGTGGGCGTGATCTCCGAACGTGACTATGCCCGCAAGGTTGTTCTCAAAGGACGTTTCTCCAAAGAGACGGCCGTCAAGGATGTCATGAGTTCCCTCGATGCCACGGTCAAGCCCTCCCAGACCGTGGAGGAATGTATGGCGATCATGACGGAGAAACGGCACCGTCATCTGCCCGTGATGGACAATGGAAAGCTGGTGGGGATCATTTCCATCGGTGATCTGGTCAAGAGCATCATCTCCAACCAGAAGTTTATGATCGAGAACCTCGAGAATTACATCAGTGGGGCGCCGGAAGTCCGGTGACCGGCTTGATTCGACGGGATTCCTGGGCCAGCCCGGAGCGGGAGGATAATCATGGGTAATACCATCACTGATGTGATCAAGCAGTACGGCGGGGACGAAACCCGGCTCATGGATATCCTGATTGATATCCAGGCGGCGCAGGGATATCTCTCCGATTCGGCGATCACGCAGATTGCGCGGGCCCTGGGCATTCCCCAGGTTGATGTCGAGCAGACGGTGTCCTTCTATCACTTTTTTGCGCGGGAGCCGCGCGGAAAATATGCCATTTACCTGAACGACAGCGTGGTGGCGGAATTCAATGATCGGGCTGGTGTCGCCAAGGCCCTGGAGGAGGCCGCAGGGTGTTCCTTCGGGCAAGTGTCCCCGGACGGCCTGATCGGACTCTTCCCCACCGCCTGTATCGGCATGAGCGATCAGGAGCCTGCCGCCCTGATCAATGAGGTGGTATTTCCCCGCATGACCCCTGCGAAGGCGCGGGCGCTGGTGGCGGGGCTGAAGGCGGGTCAAGCCGTCGCCGATCTTGCCGGAACGGATTTCGGGGAGGGGCAGAATGCCCACCCGCTGATCCGGTCCACCGTGCGCAATAATATCAGGCTCCGGGGCGACATGGTGTTCGACCGCTATGAGCCCGGCGCAGCGCTCCGGCGTGCCGTATCCATGAGTTCGCGGGAGATTATCGCCATGGTGAAGGCGGCGAGTGTGCGGGGCCGAGGTGGCGCGGGCTTTCCCACGGGAATGAAGTGGGAGTTTGCTCGCAAGGCACCGGGCGATGTGAAGTACATCTTCTGCAACGCGGATGAGGGTGAGCCGGGAACTTTCAAGGATCGTGTCATCCTGACCGAATTGCCGGGGCTTGTATTTGAGGGGATGGCGGTTGCGGGATATGCGGTGGGCGCCCGGCACGGCATCCTGTACATCCGCAATGAATACCGGTATTTGCGGCCCTATTTGGAAAGCGTCCTGACGGGCATGCGGGAGCAGAATCTTCTGGGCGCATATATCGCCGGCAAGGCGGGCTTTAACTTTGACATCAAGATTCAGTTTGGTGCCGGTGCCTATGTCTGCGGGGAGGAATCGGCGCTCATCGAGTCGGCGGAGGGAAAGCGCGGGGAACCCCGGGATCGGCCGCCGTTTCCTGTTGAGAAGGGGTACCTTCAGAAACCGACGGTGGTGAATAACGTCGAGACGCTGTGTTCCGTCGTCCAGGTTCTGGTCAAAGGGGTAGACTGGTACAACTCGCTGGGGACCCCGGAGTCCAAGGGAACCAAGGTGCTTAGCGTGTCAGGCGACTGCGATAAGCCCGGGATTTACGAGATTGCCTGGGGCTTTTCGGTGAATGACATCCTGAAGATGGTCGGAGCCCGGGATGTTCAGGCGGTTCAGGTGGGCGGGCCTTCGGGTGCGTGTATCGCTCCCGCTGAATTCAGCCGCACCCTGGCCTATGAGGATCTTGCGACGGGCGGATCGTTGATTATAATCGGGGCGCATCGGGATTTGTTGAAGGACGTTGTCTTGAACTTTGCCCGCTTTTTCCGTGAGGAGTCCTGCGGATCCTGTGTCCCGTGCCGCGCCCTGACGGTGATGGCTCAGCGGGTGATGGAGCAGATCGTGGCGGGGAAGGGAACCCCAACCGATCTTGCCCGGTTTGTGGAATGGGCCTCTATCATGAAGAAGAACCGGTGCGGCCTCGGTCAGACGGCCCTGAATCCGATCATCACGACCCTCCGGAATTTTAAGCCGCTGTATGATCGCCGGATCGCCGTTGGCGACGACCGGTTTATGCCGACCTTCGACCTGGCGGCGGCGGTGAGGGATTATGACGAGGCGGTCAAGGGACCCTGAGGAGACACAGCCATGGCCACATTTGTCAAATTTACATTGAACGGGGTGGAATGCCTCGCCGAGGACGGAACGCAACTGGTGGAGGCGGCCGCGGAGAATGGCGTCTTCATTCCCACGCTGTGCAATTATCCAGGGATCCCGCCCAAGGGATCATGCCGGATTTGCACCGTGCTGGTGAATGGGATTCCCGTCACGGCCTGTACCACCCGGGTCGTCGAGGATATGAAGGTTCAGACCTCAACTCCGGAGTTGGAATCATTCAGGAAGTCGGTCGTGGAAATTCTCTTTGCGGAGGGCAACCATCTCTGTCCGTCCTGTGAAAAAAGCGGAAGTTGCGAGCTGCAGGCGCTGGCTTACCGGTACCGGATGACGGTGCCTCACTTTCCCTATCTTTTCCCCAAGCGTGATGTGGAGGCCTGGCACCCCAAAATTCTCAAGGATCACAACCGCTGCATTCTGTGCAAGCGATGCATCCGGGGGATTCACAACAAGGATGGAAAGGCGCTGTTTGCCTTTGGTAAACGGGGTGACAGGCTGGTGATCAATATTGATCCCGAAACGTCGCGGGATGTCAGTGATGAATTGGTCCAGAAGGCGATGGCCATGTGTCCCGTCGGAGCCATTTTGAAAAAAGAAAAGGGATTTGATGTACCGATCGGATCCCGGAAATACGATGTTGCCCCCATTGGCAGTGAGGTTGAAGGTTGATCGGAGAGTGTGTTATGCCCAAGAAAATCATCGCCACCGCATCGCTCGCCGGCTGCTTCGGCTGCCATATGTCGTTTC
>CAIZMS010000416.1 GCA_903934155.1 uncultured bacterium
GGGAAGAAAAAGGGGTCAGGGTTCGGGGTTCAGGATTAAAAAAGAGCCTCGACCATGCGCGTCCTGAACCCTGAACCCTTTCCTCAACCTTCTCAATGCGGGTGGAAATGTCTCAGACTGTGCGGTTTTTCCAAGCCGTGTTTTAACATCAAGGCCTCGTCACCTAAAATGTCCGCCGTCGGCCCATCCGCCATCACCCGGCCGCCGTCCAGCACAATCACACGAGGACACAACTCCACCACCAATTCCAGGTCGTGAGTGGCAATAATCCGCGTGTGCTCAAACGACCGCAGTAATTCCATCAGCCGCCGCCGGCCACGGGGATCCAGATTCGAGGACGGCTCATCCATCACCAGCACATCGGGCACACCAGACAGAACCGTCGCAATCGCCACCGCCCGTTTCTCGCCGGCCGACAGCTTGTAGGGCGGCCGATCCTTGAGATGGAGCATTCCCACCCGCTCCAGAGCCTCCTGTGCCCGTTCTTCCGCCTCCCGGGGCTTCATCCCCAGATGAAGAGGACCAAACACGACATCTTCAAAAACCGTCGGCATGAAAAGTTGGTCATCAGGATCCTGAAACACCATTCCCACCGAGCGCCTCACCGCGGCGGCGGTTTCGGCCGTCAACGAAAAATCCCCCACCCGCACCTCCCCCCGCTGAGGCATCAGGTATCCATTCAAGTGTTGCAACAACGTGGATTTCCCGGCGCCATTCCCGCCAATGACCGCAACGCACTCTCCGTGAGTGATCCGGAACGATACCCCCTTAAGCGCCTCCGTGCCGTCAGGATACGCAAACGCCAAATCCTTAACCTCCACAAGATGATGACTCATAATCCACGTCCTGTCAGTTGTGCCCCGATCCCCTCCGCCAGGTTCCAACCCCGCGCCACCAGAAAGAACGCCGCCCAACCCAACACAAATCCTGTTTCTCTCCAGCCCCATGTCATCCGGTTCAGCATCCGGATTTCGCCATCAAACCCCCGCGCCACCATCGCCCGGTAGATCCGCTGGGCCCGATCCATTGCCCGCAGCAACAGGTTCCCGATCAGGGGCCGGTAAACCGCAAACCCCAGAGCGCTCCCGGCCGACCGGATCTCCACGCTCCGCCTCATCCGCAATCCCTCATCCCCGATCACAAAGAAATAGCGGTACAGAAATAGAAGTTGCACAGCAAACACCCTCGGCATCCCTAGTCGCTCCAACCCGGCGCACAGCCGGTGAATTCCCGTACAGGAAACCAGAATCAGCGCCGCACTGACCGTCAGGACAAACCGGGCCATGATCGAGGCAAACGACAACCATCCCCCGCTCACCAGAAAGGATCCCACCGTGGCCACGACATGACGATCCAGAAGAGGATTAAAGATCCCGACAAACACGGCAAACGGCGCCACCACCGCCAACTTCCGCAACAGAACGCCCCCAGGCAACTTTCCCGCCGCGATCAGTGCCACCGGATAAAGAAACAACGGCATCAGGCCCGACACCTCATAGCGGGAATATGACATCACAACGATAATGAACACCATCGTGGTCAACACCTGGGCACGGGCATCCAGGCGGTGCACCGGCGAATCCAGCCGGGCCAACTCATCCAGCCGGCCCACTTCACGATACTGTGCCATTCCCGACGGCATTATCCGAGGTCCTCACCCGTCGTCGTCACGGTCAACTTGCCATGTTTCACGCCGCGGGCCGCAATCAACTGGTCGGCCACCACCCGAACAACTCCCGCCTTCCCCCGCACCGCCAGTACTTCCATGCAGTTGTGATGATCGAGATGCACATGCAGAGTTGCGATGATCACCTCCTGGTGGTCATGCTGGATATCCGTCAGCAGCGCCTGGACATTCCGCTTATGATGGTCATACACCAGGGTAATGGTTCCCGCAATCTCGCGCTCCCCTTCCTCTCCCTGAACTTCCACCAGATGCGCACTGACCATGTCGGCCACCGCCTGCGACCGGTTGACATAGCCTTTGACCTTCACCATCTGATCCAGTTGACGAACCAATCCGGCGGGCATGGACAAACTGAAACGGCTGACGGTTTCTTTTTTCATGACAAAACTCCCTTCCGATATCTTTTCAAAGCGAAACCAAACAGAATAATCAATCCAAGCGTGAGCAGCCCGCCCAAAAGGCCCGCCGAAGAAGTTGATGCGCTGACTTCGGGCCAGGATCCGGACTCCGCCACCGCTTTCCCGGTGACTTTCGCAATGGACCATTCCAACCCATCCGGACGGGTGGAGGCAAACCAGCTGGCCATCCCGCCCAGAATCGTCGCCGCAATCAATAGCCCCATGGTGGACCGCGACCTCCGGGCGCGGTCAGTGCATTTCATGCCCCCCGCTGGCGCTGACGCCGCCCGGAGGTCGGCGTCCACCTGCAACACCTCCGGCCGGGCACGGGCCACAAAAGCAACCACCGCTGCGGTCGCCAGACCCTCGACGATCCCGATCGCCAAATGAATGGGCTGCATGACCAGAACAAAGGCTTTAAAAGGCAATTCCGAGATGCCGGACATCCCGGTTTCCAGTACCACTCCCAAAGCTCCCAGCTGCAATCCAATAATCCCCGCCGCCAGAGCGGCAACCGTTGCCCGGGTGCTGGCGCGCTCTTTTCCGGCAATGAACTTGTAAATCAGGGGATAGGCCATGAACACAGGGAAAAAACCCAGATTAAAAATATTGCAACCCAAGGCCAGCAATCCGCCATCGGCAAAAAACAGCGCCTGAACAGTCAGTACAGACGCCATCACCAGAAACGCAGCATAAGGCCCCAGAAGAACCGCCAGAATCAACCCGCCCCCCAGATGCCCGCTGGATCCCGTAACGGGAATTGAAAAATTAAGCATCTGAGCCGTGAAGATGAACGCGCCCAGCACCCCCATCATCGGGATCAGCCGGTCATCCCGGGTTTGCTTCACCTTCCGGGCGCACCACGCCATCAACCCCGCCGTCACCACCCACAGTGTCCCGCCCACGGCGGGTGAAATCAACGCATCAGCCATATGCATGAATCAGGATCCTCCGATCAACCAGGTCACGCCGGCTGTCCCGGTGAAATCCGGCGCCTCATCTCCACTCAGTTTCGTGCCAGCCGCCGTATCAACCGTGATCGCCTCGCTGAACGCCCATCGGATTCCCGTGTTCACCATAGCTGAGAGCTCTGCCACGGAGTCGCGCTCCTTCTCAACATAGGCTTCGCCGACCCACTGGACGGAAGGCGTCAACTGGATATCCACAGCAAGCCCCCCATGCCGCACATCCTTCTCGGAGCCACCAATCCATGAGTAACCGGCATTCAGATGGATCCCCGCCTTTTCACCGAGGGAACGTGACGCGATCCACGTGAGGTCATAATCCGCTTCGCCGCTCCCCAGTCCTCTGTCTTCATCCGCCGTGGGAAGCTTCACTGAAGGCGCCAGGGCATGTCGTGCACCGAGCGGGCATTCATGGGCAAACTGCCACTTGGCTCCGGCCATGAGGTCACCCACGCCGTGTGTGCCGTGATCCGCACCCGCCCCGGGCTCACCCAGCACATCCTCGCGTTGTTCAAACTGGCCGCCAAAGCCCATTCCGGCCTCAACCCCCTGAACCAACCCGACGGCAATCCCCACCGGATAATCCCAGTGCCTGCACTCCGGAACCCCCTGATAGGCGACCCCCGCCTCGATCTCGGCTTCACCCCGCCCGACAGGATCCGCATCATCGATTACCAGCGGTCGTCCCGCCCAGACGACCCCCGCAACAATACTCATCACACACTCCACAAAAAATCGTTTCGTCATCATGCCCCGCACCCCTCCTCATAAATGTTATGGAATACAAGAAACGTAACACCACACAAACTAAAGTCAACCGCCTTTTCAGAAAAGGGTGCGGGAGCCATGATCACGGAACGCCGCGAACACGGAGAAAGGCATTGGTGGCCGACCCGGATGGCGACCAGGCCCAGTTCGTGGCACCATACAGAGTCTGGGCGGGCCACCAGGCATTGGCGACGAGACTGGTGGAGACCTCCAGGGAATAGCCGTAAGCGGAATCATCCCACATCACCTCAAACCCCCCGTTGGATTCCGCCGAAAATCCGAGAATCCGGGGCCGGATCGGACAAAGTCCCGACAGGGTGCTTGAGGACAACTGAATGTTCGTGGAGAAAAGGCCCTGAACGGTAAAATAAAAATTCGTCTCACTGCGGCCGGACAACAAGGGCAGTCGATAAAGCTTCGGGGTGATCGTAAGGCGAATCATCCCCCCGTTGGTCTCAACAAGACGAAAACAATCTTCAGAAAAACTGCGAAGGATCATGTTTGTCGAAAACTCAAAAATCGCATTCCAATCAACAGCCGTCTCCTTGGTGTCATTGCTACAGGAAATATGATATTCTAAATCCACATTGTTGGTGGCGGCATTCGAGGAGACCAAGAATACGCCACCCGGAATGGGAGTCGCCTCCCAATACATGTTCGTTGGATTCGGATAGGCCAGCGGACAATCTCCGCAAACATTGAGTCCAAAATTTCCACACCGAATCACGGCGCTTGTCATTCTTATCGTCGTCTGAAACAGGAGGGATGTCGACGCTTGATCCACTGAAACCGGATTCTCCATAAAATCAGCCAGATCATGAACACTCAGAAACCACACATTGGAATAGGCCCGGGCCCACTCCATAAACCCATTGAGAGCTTCGTTCCGCCACGGATAATTCGTGTTCGACAACCATTGATTGGTCGTCGTGGCGTGAAGATAAATCCCATACGGCGCACGATTCCCCTGGTAGTGCAACAGAAAGTTTGTTTTCCAGAGGGCCGAGAGGTCGTTTGAAGTCCAGGAATCAGGAGGATCCATGGACACCGCCGACACCCCGGAGGTCACCTGGTTCCACAGCGGAATCTCAAACAAACCCGGCACGGATTGGATCGGAAAAGCCCCGGTACTGTTCGTTTGCTTAACCCCATCGTCCAGCGTATACGGCCACAGGTAATTCGCCGCGTTGGTGCTGGCGCTGCCCGGCCATTCCAACAGACTGGAATCATACCCGAAGGCCCGTTCTTTCAGGAGCTGGAACATGGCATTATTAAAACCCAGGTACGGCGCGCGGAATCCTACAATGTCGTCCAACGGAATCGCCGCATACTGGGAAAGAGCCTTCCGACATCCCACAATCTCCTGCCGCCAGGTGGCGAGCCCGGTATTGGTGGACGTGGAGTGCGTCATTGTATGAATCGCAATTTCATGCCCGGCAGCATACAGCTTGTTCACACACCCATAATCGATCGCAGCATCAAGCGACACAAAAAACGTTGCCTTAACCTGATCCCCGTTCGGGTTCACATGGTTGGTCAGAATCCCTTGCGCCAGCCGGAATGAATTGGATGTGACGGAATCGTCAAAGGTCAAAAGAATAATCTGGGGCGTATTGGAGGGGGCAAGCCCCCCCGGCGGGACAAAGGACGAGGCCACCGCCGCGACCGCTCCTGCGGCACCATACCAGCCCAACGTCAGAACCAGCGCAACCCACAGTCCCCGCCGCCGCTGAAACATTGCTCCCAAAGATCCGCGCATGTCTTGAAGTATGCCGTATCGGGCGTGATGATTCAAGGCTCAGGCAAGAAAAAAGCCCATCCGCGCTGCTCCTGCGCCGATGGGCCTTCCCCGAGTCTCCCTGATTCCCTGACTCTTTCAGGCAGCCTGGTTCCTTCTGGCAAAGGCGGCTACCTTTATATTCAACTGACTTAAGACGGCTGCCCTCATACCCATCCCTTTTTTCCCTCAGCCGCTCTTGTCTGGTAATAACTATCCCACACAGGCCGGGAAAAGTCACCCACCCGAAAGGGTGGTTTTCGAAGTGGACATAAACTTGGCCATGGCCTCGGTTCGGCTGCTCACGTGGAGCCTCTCGTAGATTTTTTTCAAGTGCCAGCGCACGGTCTCAATGCTTAAGGACAACCGGCCGGCAATGTCCTGGTTGGAATATCCCTGACACAGCGCCTCCAGAATCTCACGCTCCCGCCGCGACAACCCCTCCTCCGTCTTGGTTTCCGTCGGCTCCTGGAAGGCCGCCACCACTTTGCGGGCAATCTCGCTGGTCATCGGCGCGCCCCCCTTTGACACATCCGTAATCGCCGCCAGAATCTCCTCAGGCGAAGACCGCTTCAACAAATAGCCACATGCTCCTGCCCGCAACGCCTTGAACACGCTGTCCGTATCCGTATAAACCGTGATCATGATAATACTCAACCCCGGCATGACCTGTTTCAGCCGCTCCGTGGTCTCAATCCCGGACAGGTTCGGAAGATGCAGATCCATTAGCACCACCTCGGGGACATCCCGGGGAATCACCTTCAAGGCCTCCTCCCCGCTTCCGCACGCGCAGACACACTTGAACCCGGGCGTCTCATCAAGCAACGCCTGCAGGGTCCGCCGCACGCCCGTATTATCTTCCACTATGCCAACCCGGATCATTCGCACCTCAATCCAACGGTACCTTAAACCGGACGGTGGTCCCCTGTCCATCCCGCCCCTCAATCTCGCACATCCCCCCCATCCGCTCCAACCGGCGGCGCATGCTCTTCAATCCCTCCGCCCCTTCCGACACCACTCCCGTCCCCAGGCCCCGCCCGTTATCCTCCACCGATACCACCAGACGGCGGGGCGTCCCTTCAATCCGGATACGAACCTCCGTCGCACCCGAATGGCGAATGACGTTATTCAGCGCCTCGCTGAAGGCCAGAAATAAATTGTGCCGCCGGTCGGGATCCAATGGATGCGCCGGAAGATCGGGTGATAAATCCAATCGGCACCGGATCACCGTCAGTTTCAAAATCCGCTGGGCATACTCGCAAAAATAATCCCCCAGCGAGGTCACGGTGTCATTCCGCGGATTGATCGCCCACACGATTTCATCCAGCGTATCCACCATACGCCGAACTTTGTCACTGACCTCGCTAAGATAATGCCGGGCGCGCTCCGGAGTCACGGTCGAGCGCTGCGCCACCGCGCTCAACAACCCGATCTCCGTCAGTGCCGCTCCCAGATCGTCATGCAGATCGTGGGCAATCCGGGATCGTTCCCGCTCCAATGCCCCTTGCCGTTCCAGCTCCAGAAACCGAAGGCGGCTCCTCCGTTTTTCAAATCCCCGCACCCACAACCCGACCAGCGCCAACCCCAACCCCCCCACAATCACCCAGAACCACCACTTCTGCCACAGGAACGGCTGCACCACAATCGCCACCGACTGAGCAGACTCACGCCACGCGCCGCCCACTCCCGCCATCACGCGAAACCGGTAGGTTCCCGCCGGCAAACGCGTGTAGATGGCGGATCGAGACGCCGTCGGCGCGGACCAGGCCACATCATACCCTTCCATCATCCTTTTGAATTGAACCTGCTCGGGTGCCGAGAAAAACGGCGCGGAATATCGGATTGAAATGCGCCCGGTGCCAGCCGGACAGGTGAATGAGACCGGCGCATGCCCAAGCCCATCTTGCCTTGATAGGATCACCTTGTCCTGAAGCCGCACTTCTTCAATATAAGCCCGCAGTTTTCCCGCTGTTTTTTCGCCCGCGCGCCGGGGATCAATCATCACGAGTCCATTCAAAGTTGAAAACCAAAGCCGTCCCTCGGCATCCTTCGCCGCCAGGTTTCCGAAGCCACTACTACACTGCTCCTCCCGCATCCCCTCGTTCCGGCCGAACGGCTTGGGATTCAGAAGCGCCGCGAGCCCCCCGGTCACCGCCGCAAGTTCAGCCTTCGCCAGGCGGGAAATTCCATTCTGGGATCCCACCCATAGGAAGGGGCCCTCCTCCAGAATTTGCACCACCGTGCCTTCCGGGAGCCCCTGCTTCTCCGTAAGGGAAGTCCACCGATGTCCATCCCAGCGACTCAACCCCTCCGTCGTCCCCGCCCATACCATACCGTCGCGATCCTGACACAGCGCCATCACGGCATTGGCCGACAGCCTTTGTTTGGGCCCCATAACCGCCACCTGGCCATTGGAGGAAATCCGGATGATGCCATCCCCTTGGGATCCGGCCCAGACATCCCCCTCGCGGGTTTCCATCAAGGTGTGAACCCGTCCACCGGGCGACACTCCCGCGACGGGCTCCAACCGCCTGTTGCGCGGCTCATAGGTCATAAGACCGCTCCCTGTCCCCACCCACACCCGGCCATTCCGGTCTTCCAGCAGGGCATTGATGTTCACCGCAGAATTATCACCCGATTCTGAATCCACAATGCACTCGGCCTTCCCCTGGGAACACCGCCAGAGGTAGTCACCCTGCGTCCCAATCCAGAGCGCGCCATCCCGGGTCTTCAGAAGCGCGGAAATCACCGCTGTTCGCGATACCGGAGCCGCCTGATAAAAATGAAAGGCACCGGGCGCCCCCTCCAGTAAACCGCCCCCCGCCACCCCCACCCACATCCCTGCGCCGGAATCAGGCAACACCGCCGTGAAGGTATGCCGCTCCAGCCTCAGTCCAGAGTCATAAACCTGAACCACCTTGCGCCGCAACCGCAACAGCCCGCCGCTTGAAGCGGCCCAGATATTCCCCTCCGTATCACGGACGATGCTCCGGATCTCCAGGGGGTAAAACCCGTCATACGGCGAGAGGGCACTCCACACACCGCCCCGGAGACACCACAAACCGCTGGTCGTGCCGACCCATAATTCCGCCGAATCAAAGGCGTATAGAGCCGTGATGCGCCAGCGGGGATGATTGCGATGTGAAGGAAGCGGGACAGTCTGCCAGCGTCCTTCCGTGCGGCACAATAGGTTGGTGTCCGTGGCCGCCCACATCACGCCATCACGCCCAAGGGAAAGGGAATGGAGTATCCCGCCTGCGGGAACCGCCTCGCATCCAAAACTGCCACGCTCAAAACTTAGAACATCCTGCCCGGAGGCCAACCACAGGCGTCCATCCGCTCCCCCCTCAACCGCGCTCACCTCGGGGGACGGTTTTCCGCCCCGCTTCGGGAGACTGAAAAAACGCGAGTGCCGTCCTTCCAGCCTGTACACGCCATTGGAGCCCACCGCCCACAAGGCATCGCCATCTCCCTGCAACAGGCGCCGAATGGGAGACTTCGCCGACAACACAGACGCGGCCCCAATCCAATTCCCCCCACGGGGCGCGGCCCGGTAGGCGCCCATGGTTCCGTACGCCCATATTTCGCCCCCCCTGTTTTCCATTAGTCCAAAACCGGCCGATTCACGCCGGGATTCCTCAAACGTATCGAACCGCAACCCATCAAACCGCGACACCGCCTTGTCGGTCAGACACCAAAGGTAACCATCCGATGAAAATAAAAGCCCCCGTACTGAATCCTCGGGTAACCCTTCTTCCATCTGCCAGCGTTGCACCGCATAATCATCCAGAAGACGGCCCGGATCCGCCCCTGAAGCGGACCATCCAAGGGCGACTAATCCCATCAAGACGGCGCGGAAAAAGTGGGGGAGATGTGACATCATAGTTGAATCAGGGGCTTCCTGATGCCGCCGGGGAACCAAATTGCTCAGGCTGGCCGGTTGCCGCGAGCACGGCGTGCCACCAACCGCCTTCAGGATTGAGCCTTTTCTTTTCGGCAACAAGAGCCTCAACGGGAACATGAATGAAGGTTTCATGGAGATTCCCGATCACCAGCCCCGTCTTGCCGGCCATGGCGGCATGCACAGCATGGCGCGCGTAAAGATCGCAAAGAATCGCATCCTCGCAATTCGCCGGGCGGCTCCGGATCACATAGCTGGGATCAAAATACCGTACCGCCGCCGGAATCCCGGCCGCCTTGCAATGCGACTCAATCCGCTGGCGCAGGAACAGGCCGATATCCTGGAGTTTGACATTGCCCGAGGCGTCAGTCTCCCCGCCCGATCGATCCAGCAGATCCTGCCCGGCCCCTTCCGCCACCACAATGACCGCATGGGAACGCTTGCGAATGCGCCGGGTAAGGGCATCCAGAAATCCCCCCTCTCCCTGCAGCACAAAGGGTACCTCGGGAACCAGCGTAAAGTTCACATCCTGGCTCGCAATCGTGGCCCCGGCCGCAATGTACCCGGCGTGCCGCCCCATCACCTTCACCAGACTGATCCCGTTCTCAACGCTCCGGGCCTCCATGTGCGCGCTGTCAATGATGTCGCGCGCCGCCTCCACCGCCGTGGAATAACCAAAAGTCCGGGCCACGAACCCGACATCGTTGTCGATGGTCTTGGGGATCCCCACCACCGCCAGCGGGTAGCCGCGTCGCTCGGCCTCCTGATGCAACGCCAGGGCGCCGCGCTGGGTGCCATCGCCGCCCACGCAGAAAAGAATGTTAATGCCGCGCCACACAAGATTGTCCACCGCCACGACAGGATCCACCGGCCCGCGCGAGGTGCCTATCACCGTTCCGCCGCGCTTATGAATGGGATCCACAAATTCGTCGGTCAGCCGGATCGGCTCGCCGCCCCGAGCCGGATCCAGCCCCTGGTAACCGTATTGAAATCCGTACACCTCGGGCACGCCGTACGCATGGGTCAGTTCATAGTAAAGGGACCGGATGACGTTGTTGAGGCCGGGACATAACCCGCCGCAGGTCACCATCGCCGCCCGCACCCGGGCGGGATTGAAAAACAAATCCTTGCGGGGCCCGGCGATTTCAAAGTCAATATCGTCGCCCGGAACAGCTCCGGCCTCGCGCGCAATCCGGTACGGAATCCGGGGCGCCCCGTTCACCGCCCAGCGCAGCGGCGAAGGAAACTTCGCCACACCCAGGGAATCAATGGTCATCTGCATGTCATCACTCCTTGAAACCTCTTTGAAGACCCGCACATCGAACCAGATCAGGGCGCTTCAAGCAAGCAAGAGAAACTTTGACAATTTCCCAGGATCGGTGGACGCACAGGGGCAATCGCAGTATAATTCAGGTGTGGGGAGAAGGGTGCAGTCAAGTCAAGGTCGGCTTTCGGCCAGGAAAGTTCAAATATGACTGCAACAGAGACACCCGAGTCTCCCGGGAAAGGGAGCGGCACCAGGCAGGTTGATCACAGGTGCCGCTCTCATTTTAGCAATGAAAACGTTTGCCCGACACTCTCTTCCCGTCATTTCGCGGCTTCTGGTCGCGGGTATGATTCTGACAGGCACGGCTCAGGCTCAACAGAAGGAGACCCACACCATGAGTGGCATTTATGACTTTTCGATGAAGCGGATCGACGGAACCACCGCCCCCTTGTCCGACTACAAGGGCAAAGTCCTGTTAATTGTCAATGTCGCCAGCAAGTGCGGCTTCACCGGCCAATATGCCGGCTTGCAGAAGCTTTTCCAGACCTATCAGGACCGCGGCCTGGTTGTCATGGGGTTCCCGTCAAACGATTTCCTGTTTCAGGAGCCGGGCACAAACAAGGAGATCGCCGAATTCTGCTCCCTGAAATACCACGTGACCTTCCCGATATTTGAAAAAATAACGGTCACGGGCGGAAAGTGTCATCCCCTCTACAAATTCCTGATCGAGAAGGCCACCAATCCGGAATTCAGCGGAAAGATCACGTGGAACTTCAATAAGTTCCTCATCGGCCGCAATGGCCGTATTCTGGCCCGGTTCGGCAGCCGGACGCCCCCCGAGGACAAGGATCTCCTCTCCGCAATTGAGGCGGCACTCAAAGCGCCGGAGTGACAGACCCATGCCGGATCAGGAAAAAATCAGGATCGGGGTCAGCGCCTGTCTTCTCGGACAGCCTGTCCGCTACGACGGCCAGCACAAGCATGACCATTACATCACCGATACGCTGGGCCGGTTCTTTGAGTTTGTCGGCGTCTGCCCCGAAGTGGAGTGCGGACTGGGCGTGCCGCGAGAATCCATGCGCCTTGTCGGCGATCCGGAAAACCCGCGGCTCGTAACCACCCGCACCGAGATCGACCACACCGATCGCATGCTCAAATGGGCGTCCCAACGCGTCAAGGAACTGGAGCATGAAGACCTTTACGGCTTCATCTTCAAATCCCGCTCCCCCAGTAGCGGCATGGAGAGCGTCAAGGTCTACAGCGACAAGGGCATGGTCCGGGGCAAGTCACCCGGCCTGTTTGGCAAAACCTTCATGGCGCACTTCCCGAACCTGCCCTGCGTGGATGAGGGGCGCCTGAACGACCCCGACCTGCGGGAGAATTTCATTGAGCGTGTCTTCACACTCTGGCGGTTCAGGAAGGCCGTCGGCTCCGCCCCGACTCTGGCGACCGTGATGGCCTTTCACGCCCGGAACAAGCTTCTCATCCAGGCCCACAACGAGACCCTAATGAGGGAAATGGGCCGTGACCTCGCGACCCTCAAGCCCAGTCTGGCCCGTGCTCACATCCCGGTCTATGAGGCCAGGCTGATGCGGGCGCTGAAAACCCAGGCCACGGTCGCCAAGCACACCAACATCCTTCAGCATATGCTCGGCTACCTGCGAAACCTGGCCGACGAAGCGGATCGGAAGGAACTTGCGGAGATCATCGGGCAATATCACACGGGCCTTGTCCCGCTGATTGTTCCAGTAACCATGCTACGCCATTATGTTCTCAAGCATGACATCGGGTATCTAAAGAACCAATACTACCTCGATCCCCACCCTATGGAGCTCAAGCTCCGCAACCACGCCTGACCTGCGCGTCAGCGTTCGTTACGGAATCCGGGTCGCGGGGATTCCGTCCGCCACCGGAGCCGCAGGGGTCATCAGGCGGTACATCTCGGATCCGGCCAGCAGAAACGCCCCGACTCCATAGACTTCCGTTGCCCCGGAATCAAATTTTTTGGGATCGGCGCCAATGGGCTGGACATGGGTCAGTTTGCCATCAGCCGCCACGCACGCCGTCAGACTGGCCCACGCCTTTTCAACAACCGGCAAGGTGGACGCCCGATCCAAAAGGCCGTTATTGATGCCCCAGGCCAAACCAAAACAGTAGAAGCCGGAACCACTCGTCTCCTTCAGTGGATAGCTTGCCGGATCCAGGAGACTGGCGCGCCAAAGCCCGTCGGGCTGCTGAAGCGTCATCACCTTGGCGGCCATCTGTTTATAAAGAGTCTCGAAATAGGGACGCCCCGGGGCCTCCTTGGGCAGCGCCGTCAGAATATTGGCCAGCCCCCCGAAGACCCAACCGTTGCCGCGACCCCAGAAGACTTTTTTCCCGTTGGCTTCCCGTTTCGTAAAATAACTGTCATCGCGAAAGTAAAGCTGCTCAGCGGAATCATAAAGGTGATCCGTCGTGCGCTTGTACTCTTTCAGAAGCGTGTCGTGGTACTTGATGTCCCCGGTAAGGGCATACAATTTCGCCAGAACCGGCGGAGCCATGAACAAGGCGTCACACCAGGTCCACCGCTGCATGTGGTTCGCACGTGTATGAGTCATCGCGCCATCGGCATTGGGCCTGACGCAAAACTCATCCATGACCTGGCGGGTTTCCGAGATCATGACCGGATTCCGCGTCACCACATAAAGATCGAGATACATCTGCCCGATACAATCGTCATCGGCAAAAAAGCGCCCAGTGGGGCCCAGCTTCCACTGGGTTTTCTCACCCACCTTGATCATGGCCGCCTCGTACTTCTTGCCGCCAGGTAAACGAGAGAGGGCCATGAAACCAGTATACCCCGCACCCTGCGTCCAATCGGTAAGCTTGTGTTTGGAGGGATTGGCCAGCTGCCAGTCGGCAACGGCATGCAGAGTGGACAAAACAGACGAGAGATCATGCGAAGCCGCCGAGGCCACACACACCATCCCGAGCAACATTACCAACGCTGACTTCATCATTTTCATATTTCTCGAACTCCTGATTTCTGAATCTGACTCCTGAAATCTTCCCCTTACCGCGCCAACCACCCGCCATCAACCGCCAGTGTGAACCCGTTGACATAAGCGGACGCAGGCGAAGCCAGAAACACCACGGCCCCCTGCAAGTCGTCTGGTGTTCCCCAGCGGCCCGCCGGAATCCGATCCAGAATAGTCTGGTTGCGCGCCGCATCCGCTCGCAGCGCGGTCGTGTTATCCGTGGCCATGTAGCCCGGCGCAATGGCGTTGCAGAGAATCCCTTTGGGGCCCAGTTCGCAGGCCATCAATCGCGTGAGCCCGGCCACCGCACTCTTGGAGGAGGTATAGGATGGCACCCGGATTCCGCCCTGAAAGGACAGCATCGAGGCCACGCTAATGATCCTGCCGCCAGTTCCCTGCCTCACCATGTGCTTTGCCACTGCCTGGCTCAGCAGAAACACGGCTTTGATGTTCAGGTTCATCACATCGTCCCAATCCTTCTCGCTGAAATCCAGAAAGTCCGCACGGCGGATAATGCCGGCATTATTAACAAGAATATCCACTTTTCCGAGCGAGCTGACGGCTTTCTCCGACACCTGGCCTGGCGCGCCCGCCGCCGTCAGGTCAACCGCCAGGGTTTCGCAACGCCTGCCCATGGCGCGCACCTTGGAAAGCGTGTCGGAACACTCCAGCACATCCACGGCAAAAATATCGGCTCCGGCCCCGGCCAACGCCAACGCCATCCCCTGCCCCAGTCCACGTGATGCCCCCGTGACAATCGCCACTTTCCCATCCAGTTTGAATTGATCCAGTATCGTGCTCATTGAAATTTCTCCATGTTGACGGCATCCATATCCTCAAACACCTGATTCTCGCCCCCCATCGCCCAGCAAAATCGATACCCCCCGGTACCGACCCCGGAGTGAATGGACCAGGGTGGCGACAGCACCACCTCTTTTTCGCGCACCACCACATGCCGGGTTTCGTCCGGGGCCCCAAGCAGATGCAGAACTTGTCCGCCGGCAGGAAGGTCGAAGTAGCAATACACCTCGGTACGCCGGTCATGGGTATGCGGCGGAAACGTGTTCCAGACGCTGCCCTCATGAAGCTCCGTGAACCCCATCACCAACTGACAACTCGCGATCCGGCCGGGCCGGATGAACTGGTAGATTGTCCGGCGATTCGCCTGAACAGCGGAACCGAGCTCCACACGGTTGGCCATGTCCAGGGTTGCATGCGCCGTCGGATACACGGCATGTGCCGGGTATGAAACCAGATAGAAGGCAGCCGGAGTCGCTGGCGACTCGCTGGCGAAAACCACCTCACGACTACCACGCCCCAAATACAGGCATTCCCGGCTCTGCAGACGATAGGCCTTGCCGTCCACCGTCACCGTGCCGGGGGCTCCGAAGTTGAGTACGCCGGCTTCCCGCCGTTCAAGGAAGAAGCCGCTCGCCAGTTCCTTCCCGGCTTCCAAGGCCAGAGCCGCCTTGAGCGGAACAATACCGCCCACCACCGCCCGGTCTACATCGGTATAAACCAGATTCGCAAGACCGGGTTGAAACAATTCCTGCACCAAGAACCGCGAGCGAAGCTCGTCAGTTGTCATCCGCCGATACGATTCGGCATCCGCTGTCTGTATCACCTTCATGCATTTACTCCTTGCGTGCCGGCACCGATGCCACGCTCAGCCTGGTTTCACGGCGGCCGCGAGCGCCAGGGCCTCGCGAGTCAACTGTTCAATGGTTTTCCAGTCCTTGGCCGCGATCAGCTTCTTCTCCACAATCCACGATCCCCCAATGGCCGCGACGGTGGGACGTTCCAGATAGGACGCCATGTTATTCAGACCAATGCCGCCGGTGGGAATAAATTTTACACCCGTATGGGCATACGGCCCTTCCAGGGCCTTCAGCATGCCGACCCCGCCTGCCGCCTCAGCAGGAAAAAACTTCAGGATCCGGCAATCCAGCGACAGCGCCATCTCCACCTCGGACGGCGTCATCACACCCGGGAACATCATGAGGCCGACCTGGCACGCCGCTTTCACCACGGCTTCATTCAATCCCGGCGCCAGGGCATAGCAGGCCCCGGCCCCGGCAGCACGCTTCAACAGCTCCGCATCGAGAACGGTTCCCGCGCCCAGCAGGATTTCAGGGAAATTTTTGGCTATCCGGCGGATGGAAGCCTCCGCCGCGGCCGTCCGGAAGGTAACCTCCATGATATCCAAGCCGGCCCGGAGCAAGGCTTCCGCAAGGGGTTCGGCCTGCTCTTCATGATCCAATACAATCACCGGAACAATGCGTTTACGGGTGATTCGCTCCAGAATCGCATTAATCTTGTCACTCATTGTCTCTCGCGGATCCCCCGCTCCCCTTTCCCATTCATCATCGCGGCTTTAAATATTCATTAGTGAACCTTGACGCCATATATGAATACCGCTTTAATGGGGTCGGCGTAAAGGCCTTTTGATGAGAAAATACGAAATACCCAACTTGGGCAATGCCTGCCGGATATTGAAGACCCTGTCGTGTGAACCTGAGGGCTTGCTCCTCAGCGAACTGGTCCAGCGCCTGATGCTTCCGCACACATCGGCCTTGCGCATCGTCGCCACCCTCTGCGACGCCGGGTTTCTTCAACGCTCGGGCAACCGTTACACGCTGGGAACCGGGCTGATCCCGCTGGGACAACAGGCGCTCGCCCGCCTGGATATCCGCTCCGTTGCCCGCCCCGTATTGAAGCAACTCTCGAAGGAAACGGGCGAAACCGCACACCTGGCCATCCTCGCGGGCAATCACTCGCTCCTGGTGGAGGTCTGCCAGAGTCCGGCCCCGATCCGGGTTGGCGCGCCGTCAGGAACGCTGGCCGACCTTCACTGTTCAGCCACGGGCAAGGTGCTCCTGGCCAGCCTGCCTGACGACCGCCTTGAATCGCTTCTGGGGACCAAACCTCTACCCGTCAAAACCCGGAAAACCCTGACCACGCTCACTCAACTCAGAACTGAACTCGTCCGCGTCCGCAAGCAGGGTTATGCCGTGGATGAGGAGGAGTTTTTTGAGGGAATACGGTGTCTGGCCGCCCCGGTCCGAAATTCAGCCGGCGAGGTTGTGGCATCCGTGGGTATCACCGGCGCAACCACGCGGCTCACCTCCACCCGGATTCCCGTTGTAGCCCGCCAGGTCAGAGCCGGAGCCGAGGCCCTTTCAGCGGGACTGGGTTATATCGCCAGGGCCTGACGCTGAACTATAAATTCAGGGGATCCAGCTTCGCAATCCTGATGGTGAGACGGTAACGGCGGTTTTCCACCATCATTGTGCCCGGATAGCAAAACCCGTGTTCCCGCCTGGTGTCGGAAAAGGTCACAGTGCTTTTCCCCGTCTCATTCCAAACCACTTTCCGGACAAGCTCCCCGGTGATACCGCTGAACTCATGCTCGCTTCGCTCACCCCGGAACATCAGTCGGCTTCCCTTCTGTTTCAAAGTGGCACCCGGCGGGGGAACCAGATTGAAATAGAGATTGCCAATATCGTCACTGATCGCCTTCCCGGCGGCCGCCTGATCACCACCCGCCGGAATCATCATCCGCGTGGCCGTCACCCCGTTCGAGCAGGCCACATCAAACAACTTCACCCCCAGCGGCGACAAACAGACCACCGCGTAATCCCCCGTCTTGCGGCTAACCGTGGCATAACCCAGAGCCGTCATGCGGATTGTCGGCCACCACCAGTGCGGCTTGAACTCAAACACCAGGGTTTGCTGCGCCTTGAAACTCGTCGGCAGGGTTTGCTCATACGCCAAGGGAACCCTGCCCGCATCCGCAGGAGCAAGTGGCGGCAGGGACCGACAGGAAGTAAGGGATAAACCGATTAGAACAACTATCAACGAGACTAAGTTGAGGGTTCGGGGTTCAGGGTTCAGGATCAACGCTGATGGACCTCTCAAAGACCGGGAATCCAACAAACACTCCCCCCTGAACCCTGCCCCCCGGCCCCTCCCCCCTGACCCCTGAACCCTGACCCCTGAACCCATCACTTCCGCCCCCCGAATACCCCATACAATACCGGCACCAACCACATGGCGGCAACATACCCCAGCCCCACCCCGATCGTCAGCGTCAGCCCGATCGAATACAGCGCCGGATGACGTGCCAACAACAACACGGCCGCACCCATCACCGTCGTGATCGCCGCAAAGGTCACGGCTAGCCGGGCATGCAGCCCCTGGGGATGACGGCACGCATGAAGGATATGCATCCCGAAATCGATGCTCAGCCCGAACACCACAATCCCCGAAATCAGGTTCGCCACATTGAGCGGCCGCCCCACCAGCCCCATGATGGCCAGCAGTCCGACCACCGCCGTAAAAGCCGGCGAGAGGGCGATCAGCGTCAACGGGAAACTGCGGATGAACAACCAGGCCGTGAGGATAATCATCACCCCCGCCAACAACGATGTCCGAACGACTTCCCCGGTCAAGGCGCTGGAAAGAATGCCCCCCATCGCCGTCCGGGACACAATGAAGGCATCCGCCCGATCCTTTACCACGCGGCTCAGGGCCGCCCCCACTTCCGGCGTGTCGGGAAAGAACGACAGCGTCTGATACCGCCCGTTAGGAGTCTGGATAAAGCGATCCTTGAGATTGACCAGCACCTGGTTCGAGACGGGCTCATCCGTCAGAATCGCCCCGTCATACAAATGCTCGAAAAAAGGCTCAAAGGCATTGGTGGCGAACCCGCGCGCCGCCCCCTGCTCCGCCAGTAATCCCCTTAACTTCACCTCGCGTCCGTCGCGCCAGAATTCCATCCACATCCGGGCCCGCTCCGCCCGGGTTTTCCCCGAAGGCCAGACCGAAGCCAGACTGACAATCTGGGTGGCCCCCACCGCCGCCACCGCCTGCTCGTAAACCTGGTCCGTTTTCTCGCGAACCTCCTCATAACTGTTCCCCATCACCGCAAGAAGGGCCTCCTTCCTCTCACCCGTCCCCCATACCGAACGAAAATCTTCCTCCGCCTTGAGAATGGCGGGGGCCGTACCGTCGAGTCGCGTGATGTCGCTGTCAAATTTCACCCGGGTGGCAAGAAGCGCGGCCAGGACGAACAGGGTAGCAAAGACGGAAAGAAGAAGACGGGGCTGCCGAGGAGGAGAAAAGGACGGGGAGGCATCGTGTTCTTCAGGGGTTTTCCCGGGCTTGAGAAAAAGAGGCAGTACATAGAGGGCTAGCACCACGGTGAGAAGAAGACTGAGAATGCAAAACCAGGCCAGTTGGTAATAGCCGGGTATATGGGAAAAGAAAAAGGCAAAAAAGATAGCCGTGGTGGTCAACGCACCGGCCGTGACGGGAGAAACAATGTGCCGCACGGACTCGGCCCGGTTCGACCCATGCCGGATCGCCACATAAACAGCGATCCCGTAATCGTCGGCGATCCCGGCAATCACCGGGCCAAACGCAATGACAAAATAGGACAAGCGCGGAAATAAAAGAGCGGTAATAGCCAGCGCCACCACGGCCGCAAGGGCGGGCACCAGGAAAATCAGCAGCGCCCGCTTATCCCTGAAAAATCCAATATAGAGAATGATAAAAGCAACCGAGGCCAGCGTAAGCACCACGCCCAGATCCCGCTTGATCGTGTCCTCGTTACTGACCACATGAGTGTGGCCGCATACCAACGAACCGGTGATCCCGGCCGGCAACCGGCTGAGTTTCCCGTTGATGAAATCCAAAACGCGCCTCGCCCCCGCCGCATCGGTGAGCGGCACCGTCGTCTCCAGAAGAAGCATGGTATGACGGCCATCACGACTGATAAAATGCCCCCCCTCCATGGTGACGTCATAGCCCATGCTCGTGGAGAGTTTTTCCAACCGCCCCAGGATCATCTGGTTGATGGCCAGTGGATCGGAACGGATGGCGCGGGCCATGAACATGCCCTCCGGTTTCAGGAGCTGATAATACAGCCTCTGCACCACCCCGCTGATCCCGCCCGAGTTCATTTCGGAATCCATCAAAGCCAGATCATTGGCCGTCAGGATCTGGGGCGCATAGCGCAGGAAAAAACCGGCATCGGCCATCAGGTCCGGCGCCGAGAACCCGGACATCACCTTGCCGATCAGGGGCGACTGAAGGGAGGCCGCCAGTTCATCCGAGGCCTCCATTAATTTGCCACGGGCATCCCCCGTATCCTTCGCCTCCAGGGATATCACAATCTTGTTCGAGAAATTCGCTGTTCGCAGGAAGGCCATCATCCGCTGAGCCGGACTGTCGGTCGGGAGCATCAGGTCCAGCGTGTTATCGAACCGAACCCGCACCAGGCTCAGTCCGGCCAGAGCCAGAAGGGTGAGCAACAGGCCAAGAACCAAATTGCGTCGCCGTTCCAGTCGCGAGAAAATTCGAAGAAAAACACTACCGTGCATGCGGCTTGACCTCCCATGCCGATGGAGGAATGGCGGCATTGAGGATCGACTGGGTAAAGGTCATCAGGGTTCGATCGCCCGTCCGCTCCTCAATCAACAGGGTCTGGATATAGCGGCGATCCTCACGAAAGGTCAACACGACGCGCTGAATCACCTTGACGGCAAAACTGCCCTCTTTCGGAGTGAAGATAATGGTCGGGGTCGGGGTGGACGCCTCAGCCCGGGCGTCAAAGTCCCGGGTCAACAAATCAAACTGCCCGGAGAACCAGGCACGGAGCTGGTTGACAACCACCTTGAACACGGGATTGCCCGCCAGGGACATCGTCTGAACCTTCCCCGTGGTCTCATCCCACTGCTTCAGAACCGTGCCATCCAGCACCATGTTATAACGGATCGGTTCCAACACCTGCCATGACAGCCGGGCCGGCTGCTCGACGGCCAACCGCCCCTTGATCACCACAGTCTGCTGAAGCAGCGAGAGCATTTTTTCCTGAATGAACTCACTCTGGACATTGGTGGTGCCGGCAAGGCTTTTCTGGAGTTCGACGAGCAGCGGGGTGTCGGCGGCGGAAGCGGAGAACACAGGAGTCAGAAAACAGAAGACAGAAATCAGAAGACATGAAAGACGCCTTCCCTCTTCAGCCTGCCTCTCTCTCATCCCTCACCCCGGTGCCACACCTTGATTTCGCCACGGGCAAGGACGGTCTCGCCGCGGGTGACCTGGCCTTCAATCACCCCGAAATCACCATAACGGGTCGCCTTGAACACGCGGATAGCCAGCGTATCGCCGACCCGGGCGGGGCCGAACACCTCCATCTGGCGTGCCCCGAGAAGATAGCCTTCCTGCTCCTGCCCGTCACGCACCGTGGTCCTGAATCCGTTCATGGCCGCAGCGGCCTGGGCAATGAGTTCCAGATGGGCTGCGGAATCCAAGATCCCATCCTCGCCCACAAAGGGATTATCCGCCTGCACCGTGGTTTCCACAACAGCCACCCGTTCACCCACGGACATGAGCCGATCCACCACCCGCATCGGCGCCTGCTGGGGAATCATACGCCCCAGTTCCGTTGGCAGCTTCATGATCTCCCCGTCGCGCCCGGCATTCCGCCAGCACAGCGGATCGGACGCCAGGTAGTCGCCCGTCATCTGGTAGGCTGCCCCGCGGCACCCGTAGCAGGTTTCCGCCTTTTCGCAGGCCGCACAGGGACCGTGAATGGTTCGGGTGTATTTTCGCAAATCCCCGATCACCTCGCTGTCACGAAGGATATCCGCCAAAGACCGCTCCCGGACATTGCCCACCGGTATCGTCACCCCCACGCAGGGCATCACATTTCCGGCGGCATTCACGAGGCAGGAGAACTGGTGACGCAGGCACCGGTCGCCGACCAGCGGCGGTTGCGGCTCCCACTTGTAGCCATAGCGGGCATGATCCAGCTCGGCCAATTCAACAAACAATTTCTGAAGCGCCGGAAGCTCGACATCCAAATGGTTGTTATCCTGGGCATTTCCCTGCGGAGTCATGATCTCAAAATACGGAATGATCTGCCGATCCCGGAGCCACTGCCACATCGTCGGGATCTCCGGAAGGTTCTGATTGCAGATGATCGAACTCACCGCCAGGGGATGCCCCTCCGCCGGGAAGCCTGCCGTCGTCAGATTCTGAAACGCTGACTGAATGATCTGGTAGGCGCCCTTGATCCCCGCCAACCCGTCCTGGACAGACTCCTTGAAGCTGTTCATCTTGAGCACCACTTGCACGCCCAGCCCAAACAACCGTTGCGCCACATCGGCCGTGATGTTGGTGCCGTTGGTAAAGACCTCCACGGAAAGACCCTCGTTCCGGATGAACTCGAGCATCTCCAGCACACCGGGATAAATCATGGGCTCGCCGCCCAGGACGATGATTTTGCGCGCCCCCAGCCCCTTGGCCTCCAGGATCACGCGTTTGATTTCGTCAGGGGTCAACTCCTTGACCACGGCGCCAGCCGGCCCCACATAGCAGTACTGGCATTGAAAATTGCATTGCAGACCGAACTCGATCTCCATCGAGAGCAACCGCCCGTTCCGGGCGGTAGTCTCGATATCGGCTTTGTCAAATTCCGACCCGATCATCAGGTTGTGGCAACTCAATTGTATCTCCCTTATCTCGTGGATCGGAGGGCTCGGAGAGCCCTCCCTACCCTTTCCGGCGATCCCATACCCGAACCGGCTTTCGTGATTCGGGGGAATATAAATGGTGCCGTACTTTATCCTCGGGGTCAATGACGATGACAGGGGTCACCCGAAGACAGGCTTGCAGCCGCTCTTTCAACCACTCCGGCGTGGGCTGTCCCGCGCGCGCCCCGAGATGGATCACCAGCTCATCGGACAAATTCTCTTTCCCGATGATCTCCAGGTAATAATCACCCAAATTCGAAATTTCATCGAGGGCGGCGAAAACGGCCTGCGGATAAAGCGTCGTGCCCCGCACCTTCATCATCTGTTGCTTCCGCCCCAGAATCGGACCCAGCCGGGGCGATGTCCGGCCGCAGGCGCAGGGTTCCGTCATCAGGAAACTCACATCCCCCGTTCTGAACCGGATCAGCGGCATTCCCTCAATGTCCAGCGGGGTCAGGACGACCTCCCCGGCCTGCCCGGCCGCCACCGGGCGTCCCGCCTCATCCAGGATTTCCACGATCGCCAGATCGGGATGCAGGTGCCCCCCGCACTGGGCGGTGCACTCACAGAAGGTCGAAATACACTCCGATGAGGCGTAGGTCGAATACACATCCGCCTGCCAAAGGGCCTGCAAGTCATTCCCCAGCTTCAACATCCCCCGGTCCGCTCCGCGTACCGGTTCGCCAATACACACCAGTTTCCGCACCGATGATCGGGCGGGATCTTCACCATGCTCTTTCAGGAAAACCGCCAACTTGCGAAGGAACGACGGAACGCCCACCAGAACCGTCGGCTTGATCATCCGGATGATCTCCAAATGGCTGGCCAGCGTGCCATGCCCGTTCCGGATCGCCGCCGCACCCAACTCGCGAATGCCCAGAAAATAGGCCAACCCCGCAATAAAACACCGGTCCATGGTACAGGTCAGGAGCGCCGTATCGGCCGCCGTAATGCCGCACCCGGAAAAGGAAAGGTGTTCGTTATAGGCAAGTCGCCGGAGATCCCGCTCGGTATACATGATCCGGGTGGGCTTTCCAGTGGTGCCGGACGACAGCACGATATCCACAATCTTGCTCCGGGGAACGGCAAGAAAGTCCTCGTTGTGCCGTGAAAAATCCGTCTTGTCGGTGATCGGAAGACTGCTCAGCCTCTCCAGATCGACCGCCGCAAGCTTGATTCCAGCCTCTTTGAACAGACGCCGGTAATAGGGTGAATGCCGGGCACAGTGGGCCAGGTGCGCCTGAAAGCGTTCATCCTGTACCGCCCGGACGCCCTCCGCCGTCGCAAACTCAAGCAGGGGTTCTCCCTTGAACTTTTTCATATCCGCCCCTCCATAACCGCCAATTCACGGGATATCAGATCACGCACCTTGTTTTTCAATTGAAACGCGGTGAGGTCCTTGTACTCATCCCATGTCACCGGCGGCAGGCTCCGCAACACAATCCGGCCGGGCCGCAAAATCAAAGTTCCTCTCGGGGGAATGGTCTCATTTCCCGAAATACAAAGGGGCAGGACCGGCGCCTTGGTTTCCAAAGCCAGCCGAAACATCGAACCATGGAACGGACCCATCTCCACGGAACGGGCCCGCGTCCCCTCGGGAAACGCCAACAGGGAAACTCCGTCCTTCAAAAGCGCCGAGGCCCTCTTGAAAAATTCCTCCGGCGTCATCTCATTGATGCTTAAATACCCGGCCCACCGCGCCATGGGCCCCCACAGCGGCAATTTAAAGGGCCACTTGTTGACGATCTGGACCCCGTTGTAAAACGGAAGCGCCCCCATCAGAAAGGGATCGGAAGCGGACCGGTGGTTGCAGATCACCAGGCACGGCAGGGGAATCTCACCACCGGAATGATTCTCAAACCGGACCCGAACCC
>CAIZMS010000417.1 GCA_903934155.1 uncultured bacterium
CCGGAAGGCGAGAAGTGGATTCTGGAAGAGCACCTGCTTAAACTGCTTGATCTGCTCCTTCCCCTGATGTCCGACCGGCCCCGTTTCGTGCTCTTCACCTGCCACACGCTCGGGTTCTCCCCGCCGCTGATGAAGAACCTGCTGGTGCCCTGGCTGGATAAATTTGGCGGCAAGATTGAAGCCGGCACCATGGTGATGAAGAACTCCCACTGCAAACGCGTCCTGCCCACCGGCTTTTTCGCCCGGTGGAGCGGGGCAGAGTAACCTTACAGCGCCTGCGGCGGGATCAGCCAGTTGATGTAGGCGTTCCAGAGAGTGGGACCCCACAGCATCCAGATGAGGGCGGCCAGGGCGATGTAGGGGCCGTAGGGGATGCGGCTTTGCATGGCCTTTTTGCCGGTCAGAACGAGGGTAATGCCCACGGCGGCACCGAGGAATGACGAGACCATCAGGGTGAACAGGACGGACGGCCACCCGAGGAAGGCGCCGATGGCGCCCATGAGTTTCACATCGCCCATGCCCATGGCGTCCTTTCGGAAAATCAATTTCCCCAGAACGGCGATAAACCAGAGGATTCCGACGCCAATGGCGGCGCCAAGAAAGGCCGACAGGAAACCGCCATAGCCGTCTGCTTCATTGTGCAATTCCGGAACCAGGGCGCTGAACAGGAGGCCCAGCACTATGCCGCCCAGCGAGACGCGGTCGGGAATGATCATGTGTTCAAGATCTACAAACGTCCCCAGGGCTAGCCCGAAGACAACCAGCCAGAAAAGGAAAACAACCGGCAGGGAATACACAGGGGTTAGATGGAGAGGTGTATAATCCTCCAGGGTTCCAAACTTCAGCCAGACCAGAACGAACAGCACGGCAACCAGTGCCTCGACCACGACGTAGCGGGCGGAGATGGGACCGCCACATTTCCGGCACTGGGCGCGCAGGACAAAGAAACTGACCAGGGGAATGTTGTCATACCAGGGAATTTCCGTGTTGCAATGCGTGCAATGAGAGCGCGGCTTAACGACCGACTCCTCACGCGGGATGCGATAGATACAGACATTCAGGAAGCTACCCATGCAGGCGCCAAACCAGAACACGAGGAAGCTGACATAGGCGTACAACCCGGGCGTCATCAGGGCAATGGCATCATTGATGTTCATGGGGCGGCATTATAGCGGCGGAGCTGAAGTTGGCAAAGGCTAACTCCGTTGGGGAAGAATTCTTCTGGCGAGTCGTGTTTTCAGGGCTTCATAGGTGTTGAAGGCGATAGGGCAACGGGCATAGTTCCCAATGGCCTGCAGGGTGCGCTGCACGAAATCGCGCCGATGGAGGTGCGGATAGGATTTGCAGTCACGGGGGCGGGCGTCGTATACGGAGCAGCGGTTATCGATAAGGAAGGGGCAGGGGCGCCGCTTGAAGACCATGCCGCTGTGACCTGCCGGGGCCTTTTTCAAATAACGTGTGGCGAAGGACTGGAGAGGGAGGCGGGTCTCCCGAGCGAGTCGCCTGATGTCAGCGGGCATCAGAACAGGTTGCATTTCCCGGCAGCAGTTGGCGCATTGGGTACAGTCAATCTTTTCGGAGACTTCCCGGAGTGTTTCCTGCACGACCTTGTCTATCTTGCGGCTCGAAAAGGGCAATTCTTTAAGGTAGGCCCGGAAATCAAGGTTTTCATCGTTCCGAATTCGCGCCAGGCGCTTCATCTTGGAGAGATTGGTTTCGAGGATCATGGGAAGTCTTATGGTGCGCGATGGGCTTCCTGGGCCGCGAGGATTTTTTTTCGAATGATGTCGATATGGGTTCGCGTTTCGGATTGCAGGCGACTGGCCACTGCATGATATTCAGGCGAGTCGGCATGCACGATATCATAGAAATGTGCATCGAATACGGAGGTTTCAAGATTAAGGGCAATCTGGAGCGCATGGGTTCGGGAAGGTGGCGTTTGGCGTATTGCCTCCATTTCCTTTTTGATAAGATTGACAATGGGCGCGATGGTGGCGTCATCAAACCTTCCGATTTCCTTGAAAATGACGCCTTTTTCCAAAAGATGGAGCAGCGATTGAAGCTGGGTCGCATGATTGTTTTCCTCGACCGCAATGTCCTTCCAGAACGAGGATAATTCACTATCGGTCCGGCTGTAGGTTTCGTAAAGTTCAGCGAGTGACATCTCGCAGGCTATCAGGTTTTCAATAATCCTGGCCTGAGCTTCCTGAATGCGTTTTTTAATATTCATTACCCTGAAATCCTTCCTGCGTTTCACTGCGTCAACTTTTCGCTCTGGCCATGATCACAATAATAACGAACGCGTGAAAGTTGTCAAATGAGCTATCGGTTTAGTATTTTGTTTTTTTGCGGTGTTCAATGAGGAGCGACTGAAAGACTTGAAAGCGCCGGGCATCAATTGTGCCGGCGGCCAGGGCGGCGCGGTAGGCGCAATGGGGTTCCTGGGCGTGCTGGCAGTCGCGAAACTTGCACTGGCCGCGCAACTCTCGAAATTCCCGGAAGCCATTCTCGATCTGCTCTCCGGACAAATGCGCGAGGCCGAAGGCCTGGAGCCCCGGGCTGTCGATCAGCGCCCCGCCGCCGGGCAGGTCATACCACCGGGCATGAGTGGTGGTGTGTTTGCCGCTGTTGAGCACCTCCGACACGACGCCCGTTCTGGCCGCCGTATCGGGCACCAGAGCGTTGATCAATGTGGTTTTTCCCATGCCGGATTGTCCGACCAGCAACGAGACATGACCGGCCAAATGACGACGAAGCTCCTCAAGATCGCCGGTATGCGCGCTTAACTGGAGAACGGGATGGCCCAGTTGTGCAAAGGGAGCCAGTGAATCACGCCCGCGTTTCAGGTGGGTTTGGAGATCGCACTTATTCAGCACAATCACGCCTGTGATGTTTTGGGATTCCACTGCGCAGAGGCAGCGCATAAGCAACTCGTCGCTAAAACCAGGCTCCGTTGCCGCCACGATCACTACCTGTGTGACATTGGCGGCGATGAGCTTCTCCTTGAAGGCATCGGCCCGGTACAAGAGGCTGCGCCGGGGAAGCAGGGCCTCAATGACACCCTGGGATTCTGTCAAAGCGATCACCTCAACCTCGTCGCCACAGGCATACAGGCTCTTCTTGCCACGAGGGGAACACATCAGTGTCGGACTGTTAGCACCCCACCCTTTAATCCGGACTTCATACTCGCGCCCATAAGCCGCGACGATAAGCCCCTGAAGCGTGTCAGTGTTTTGATGAATCATTGGCCGAAGACTGTAATCCACCCCGTCCATCCTGTCGATCTTTCACAACCCCTCGGGATTTAGGAATTCTGTTGTTCAATCCGGGAATTCAGATTATGTTCCGGTTTTGTGACTTAATTGCGATTTACTCGAGGAGCCTCACCATTCCAGCGGAACGACCTGTCATTATCGGTTTCGGCCCTGCCGGAATGTTTGCCGCCCTGGAACTTCTTGACGCCGGGCTCAAGCCCTTGATCTTTGAACGGGGAAAAAGGATCGAGGAACGCGATGGCGACATCCAGCGATTTATCCGGGACAGGACACTTGACCCTGAGTCCAATATTCAATTCGGCGAAGGTGGAGCGGGATCCTATTCGGATGGCAAGCTGTTCTCGCGAGTTAATAATTCGCCTTATGCCAACCGGGTCCTGGAGACATTTATCCGGTTCGGAGCGCCTGAAGAGATCCGGGTCGTTCGTAAGCCGCATCTGGGGACTGATGTCTTATGCGGAATTGTCCGCGCGATCCGCAACCATATCCTTGGGTATGGCGGGGAGATCCATTATTCGTCGCGGTTAACGGATGTGCAGGTGTCCGACGGAATTGTTGACGGGATCGTGATCAACGGGGCGGATGAGTACCCGGCGTCATCCCTCTATCTGGCCGTGGGACACTCCGCCCGGGATACCTTCCGGATGCTTCATGAAAAAGGCATCGTGCTTGAGTCGAAGCCGATTTCCGTCGGGGTGCGGATTGAACATCCGGCCGATCTCATTAACCGGATCAGATATGGCGCGAAATACCACGATTCCCCGAGGCTTGAAGCGGCCACCTATTCTTTTAATCATACCCATCGAAAGACAGGAAGGGGAGTCGCCACATTCTGCATGTGTCCCGGGGGAGAGATTGTGAATGCCTCGTCCGAGAACGGGCGTCTGGTATTAAACGGCATGAGTTACGGCTCAAGAGGCTCATCCTTTTCAAACTCAGCGCTGGTAGTGCGGTGCCGCACGGAGGATTACCCGTCGGCCCATCCTCTGGCCGGACTCGACTTCCAGGCGGAGATTGAGCAAAAGGCATTTGAGGCGACGGGGCGTGATTGGTTGGTCCCCGCGCAAAATCTCATGGATTTCATAGGCGGAAAGGTTTCTTTCAGGATCCATGCCAACTCCTGTAAAACGGGTGTTGCGGCGGTTGACTTGAATGCCCTTTTCCCGACATTTGTCGGCGAGGAGCTTTTGAGCGCTTTTGAGAAGTGGAAACAGGATGAGCCGCTATTCATTTCCGAGCAGGCCGTCCTGTTGGCGCCGGAAACACGAACTTCTTCGCCGGTACGAATACTGCGCCACGAGAACTATGAATCCGTGGCCTTGAAGAACCTGATCCCCATCGGTGAAGGATCCGGTTATTCCGGTGGGATCACGAGTTCGGCGATCGATGCCATCAAGGCGGTGGAGTGCCGGATGGCGAATCTGGATCAGTTGCGCAACACACAGAGCATTGGCTATTCATGACAACCATGCCTGTTCTTCTTAAAGATTTAACCTCCTCGGAGCTCTCTGTCGCGTTGGCTCCGCTAGGGGTCTCGCCCCACCTGGCGCGGCAGCTCCAGGTGGCTGCGGTGAAGCGCGATGAAATTCCCGAGTCGCTTCCGGCGGTTTCCGCCAAGCTATTGGAGCGGGTGAGGCGTGAGGTCAGGCTCCCCCGGCTGAGCCTGCTCAACAAGGCGGTCTCTCCCTGTGATGGGTTTGCCAAATACCTGTTTCGTGGAGACGACCAAGAGTCGTATGAAGCGGTGCGAATTCCCCTCCTGAATCGGAAGGATGACTTGAAATACATCGTGTGCGTCAGCTCCCAGGCGGGCTGCGCCATGGGATGCCGGTTTTGTGCCACGGGGCGGCAGGGTCTGGTGCGTGATCTGGCGGCATGGGAAATCGTTGATCAGGTGATCCGCATTCAGGCTGACTCAGAACATCCCGTCCGTGGCGTGGTGTTCATGGGGATGGGGGAGCCCCTTCTTAATTATGAATCGGTAATTCGGGCGGCCCGGATCTTGGCGGAACCATGCGGGATGGCGATTGCCGGGAAAGCCATCAGCATTTCCACGTCGGGTATTGTTCCGGGTATCAGGCGCTTCACGACCGACCGGTTGCCATTCCGTCTTATCGTATCCCTGGCAAGCGCTGATTCCGCACGCCGGCGCGAGGTCATGCCGGTCGAGGCGACCTATCCGCTGGGGGATCTCATGTCGGCCATTCGCGATTATCATCGTGTCTCGGGGCGACGGGTGACCCTGGCCTGGCCCCTGATTTCCGGGTTCAATACCCGAACGGAGGATGCGGTGCAGTTGGCGGAACTAACCTGTAACTTGCCCATCACGCTGGATCTCATCGATGTGAATGACGCCACCGGTCAGTTCCGTCCTCCTGACCGGGCTGAACTCGATGAGTTCCGGGATGCACTGCGTCTGCATCTTAAAATGCCGGTGATTCGCCGGTATAGCGGGGGGCGCGATATTCATGCCGCCTGCGGGATGCTGGCGAAACAATTTTGCTCGCCAACCCACTTCGAAGGGACTAGATTTTCGACGAGATGAGTCTAAATTCCAACCGATAAAGGAGAAGCAATGAATTCGACAAACACAAGAACGGTTTGGTGCGCGTTAACCCTTGGTTGTTTGACCTTGGCCGGCAATTCCTCTGGTGAATCAGTGGTTGCGACGGAGGCGAATCATTCGGCCTGGACGATTTCTGCGGCTCCCTCCATTAGGCAATTTCACAGGGTTTCCTTTGATACGGCCTCCGGGTTAAAGGCTAGCTCGCAACAGCTTTTCCGCGATCGCGCGCAGGTGGGGGCGGCGGATCGTTATGACAACCGCACTTATGACGACGGATTTGTGAATGTCGATGCCTTCACAGAAGGCGATGGATACACATGGAACTGGGGCTATGACAAGGCAACGCAAGTGGAAGGCGGAAAATTGAATTTTCACGCAATGGATAGCCAGCGTGCCTATACGGAGATCTCCGGCGCATCAGACTCCTGGTCCGACACCGATGAGATGGAGGCGGGGGTGCGCTTGGCAGCCGAGCGGGCAATTTTGCAACGAGGCCAACTCTCCGCGTCCTTGCTTTGCGGCGTCGATTACGCTCGTGTTTCTGCTGATAAAACTATTCAGGGAACCTGGACTATGAGGCATGAGGACACAAGAATTGCAGATGGCTATGATTTGGAAGGGGATGTGCCGCCTCCCGCTCCCTACGTCGGCGATTTTTTTGCCTCAGGCATGCTGATCGGTAATATTCCCACAACTCGTGGAACACAAGTCGACAACCCTCTGGTTTCGCGAGACACCCTGACGGTCACGGACAGTCTTGACGCCGATGTCTTTACGATGTCATTGGGTCTGGCAGTGCGCGGGCAATTTGGAAAGCTCAGAATTGGCGGGGCGGCAGGACCTTCGATGAGCCTGATTTCCCTGAATGCCGATCATGCTGAGATCTGTAAGGCGGCTTCATGGGACAGTCAGATTAATGAAAGTGACTTGGCATGGGAGCCCGGTGTTTTCGGACAGGCGGACGTGGATCTGGCGATGTGCAAGCGGGCAGGCTTGCGTTGCACCGGTCGGTACGACTGGATCAATTCGACTGATGGAATGGTTGGCCCTTCACGGTATACTGTGGATGTCAGCGGGTTCTCGGTATCCTGTGGCGTGTATGTTGATTTGTAAAGCTTCCGCCTGAGTCGGATAGTCTCACGGTTCTGCAAAATCTGTTGTGCCAGGGTGATTTTGAGCCTGCTCACGCGTACGGTGAAAATTATGGCAAAACAGCGTCTTGATGTGGCCGTGGTCGAACGGGGATTGGCGGAGAGCCGGGAGAAGGCGCAACGCCTCATTCTGGCCGGAGCTGTACGGGTTGATGGTCAGGTAGCGGACAAGGCGGGGCGTCCGTGTGATACCGAGGCGGTCATTGAGTAGAGGCGGGCGAGAAGTTCGTCAGCCGGGGCGGCGGCAAACTGGAGGCCGCCTTTGAGGCCTTCCCCCTGGATGTTACCGGGTTGATCTGCGCGGATATCGGAGCGTCTACGGGAGGCTTTACCGACTGTCTTCTCCAGCACGGGGCGGCGAAGGTGTATGCCATTGATGTGGGGAAGGGCCAGATGGATTGGAGGCTTCGCAATGATCCCCGTGTAGTGGTCCGGGAGGGGTTGAATGCCCGGTTTCTTTCAGAGCGTGACATTCCGGAGCGGTTTCAGTTTGCCGTGGTGGATGTGTCATTCATCTCCTTGACCCTGATCCTTCCGCCTGTTACAAAATTAATTGCGCCGGGCGGTCAAATTGTGTCGCTCATCAAGCCCCAGTTTGAAGCCGGGCGCGAGCTTGTCGGGAAGGGCGGCGTGGTTCGTGACCCGGCCGTTCGCGAGGATGTTATTGAGCGGATTCGCCAGTTTGGAACCCGGACATTACCGCTGGACTGGATGGGATTGTGCGAGTCGCCCCTCAAGGGGCCCGCAGGAAATGTGGAGTTTTTGGGCTGGTGGCGAAAGATACTATGAAAACACTTGGTGTTATTGCGAATTGTGCAAAGGAAAGGGCCCCCATGGTGTTGGCCCGTCTGCGCAAGAAGGCGGAATCTCTCGGCCTGATCTTGTTGCCGGATACCGCGACGGCAGGCCTGATGGGGCTGAATTCTGAGGCCACCCCCTATGATGTTGCCCAGCAGGCGGATGTTGTCATGGTGCTCGGGGGCGATGGCTCCATGCTGCGTGTGGTTCGCGAGTTGGATGGTCGCGACATCTCTGTCATTGGCGTGAATCTGGGCGCTCTGGGTTTCATGACCAGCGTGACGGAAAATGACCTGGAGCGTGCACTGGATTGTCTGGTTCAGAAGAACTATACCACGTCCCTTCGGGTGATGATGGAGTGTTCGGTGCTACGCGATGGGGCCACGGTGGTGGGGGCTTATCAGGCCCTGAATGATTCGGTGATTATTTGCGGGGCTCGTGTGGGGACGCTCCGAATGTCGGTGGATGGGCAGGAAGTGGGAGATTTTGTCTGTGACGGCCTAATTGTGTCGACCCCCACCGGGAGCACCGGGCATTCGTTGTCGGCAGGCGGACCGGTGCTACTGCCCACCTCTCCGGCTTTGGTAGTGAGCCTGATTTGTCCACATACCCTGAGCACCCGGCCCTTGGTGCTTCCGAATGAGTCCACGATTGAAGTTCGGGTGGTGGAGCGGGTGGTGGGGGCGAGACTTTCTGTGGATGGCCAGATCGGACAACCGTTGGAAATCGGTGATGTCGTGCGGATTGCCCGGAGCCGGAACAGCGTCCGGTTCATTCATCTTCCCGGCTATAACTATTTTTCCGTCCTCCGCCAGAAACTGCATTGGCGTGGGTCCAACGTCTAGCCGCCGCTATTCCAGTTGTTTGCGGCTTTCGGTTTGGGCGCACTCATAGACGGCACGGACCGGGATATTGTGGATGGCCGCCGCTTTCACGCAATCCTCATACTCGGGCGAGGCGGTGACTGGAGTTCCATGCCAGCGGCCGATCTTGGCCCGGATCAGCCCGTAAGGGGTCTCCACCTCCATGGTTTCGCGTTCCAGCATGGTGCGGCGAGTCAGGTGCTCGCGGATGCCGAATGTGGTGCTTTCAGTGAAGATCAGGTCCAGCATAACCGGCTTGAGATCGGGGGCGCAGAGGACGGTTAGTAAGGTGCCGGGTCTCTGTTTTTTCATTTGGATCGCGGTGGTAAAGGCGTCATAAGCCCCGTCGGCAAGCAGTTTCTGCACGAGTGCCCCGACCAACTCCGGAGTGGTGTCGTCAATGTTGGTTTCCAGAACGAGGCAGATTTCCGGATCTTCGACCTTCGGAGGCGGGGCCTCGAGCAAAGTGGCTCGCAACAAGTTGGGGCGGTGATTGAGGGTACGGCATCCGAACCCGTGCCCAACCGATTTGATTACCCAGCCATCGGGCCAGGCGTTGAGGGTTTTCCAGGTGGTCAGAAGGGCCGCGCCCGTTGGTGTTACGAGTTCAAAAGGTTCGTCGGCATGGCACACCGGAAAGCCCTTGAGCAGTTCCACTGTGCCCGGCGCCGGGTTGGGAAGCGTTCCGTGGGCGCATTCGATGGTTCCATGTCCCTGGGGAAGTGGGGAGAATCCGACTTGATCGATGTGCAGGAGGTGGAGCGCCTGGCAGGCCCCGACCACATCCAGAATGGCATCGAGGGCTCCCACCTCATGAAAATGGATGTCTTCCGGGGTCATGCCGTGAACTCTTGCCTCGGCTTGGGCCAGGCGCTCAAAAACGGCAATACTCCGGCTTTTTACCGTCCCGGGAACGGCGCTTTGCTGGATGCGTTGACGAATATCGGAAAGATGCCTGTGGGGGGAGTGGTCGTGGGGTTCGCTTTCGTGGGCGTGAACGGTAACGCGTGTTCCGTGCATTCCGTGCTCCGAGTGCTGCCGGGCCTCGAGAGAGAGGTGCATATCACCGAGCGAGCTGAGCGCCTCGTTCAGATCCGCAGGGCGTACCCCCAAATCCACGAGGCAAGCCAGAATCATGTCTCCGCTTGCCCCGCCCACACTGTCGAACCACAGTACCCGCTTCATCACATCTTTCCTCGGATCCCCGACTTCTGACTTCTGTTGATCATCGCCGCCGCGACTCCCGCGCCGAATCCGTTGTCGATGTTCACTACTGTAATGCCGGGTACGCAGCTGTTCAGCATGGCCAGCAGCGCGGTGATCCCGCCCAGGCTGGTTCCATAGCCGATGCTGGTGGGGACGGCGATGATAGGGCAGTTGGTGAGACCCCCGACGACCGAGGGCAGGGCGCCTTCCATGCCCGCGACCACAATCAGTACCCGTGCTTTTTTAAGAACCGGAAGCTGATGAAGCAGACGGTGGAGTCCCGCGACGCCGACATCATAGACACGTTCCACCCGGGCGCCCATGGCCTCGGCGACGAGAGCAGATTCCTCCGCTACGGGGATGTCGGTGGTTCCGGCAGATAGCACCACGACGCATCCGGCCGGTCTCGTCCGGGGGCGTGTATCCAGCGTGATCACGCGGGCGGCCTCATGATAGCGGCTTTTGGGAAAATCTTTTTTTACGGCGTCGGCCTGCTCCCGTGAGGCGCGGGTGGCGAGCACATTCTGGCCGGCCTCGTGAAGCGCCTTCACGATTCCGGAAACCTGTCCCGGGGTCTTCCCCTGACAGAAGATGACCTCCGGGAAACCCCGTCGGCGCATGCGGTCGGTATCTACCCGGGCGTAGCCCAGATTCTTCTCGCGGGCGGCCTCAAGTTTTCGAAGCGCCGCATCAGGTGCCAGGTTTCCTTTCGCGACGGCGTGAAGCAGTTGACGTAAGCTCATGGAGACAGGATGAAAGAGACGGGGACAGGAATCAAGGGGGAAGTTTGAAAGAGGTTTTGGATGTGCGAAAAAACCTGTTTCATATAACGGCCTGAGATTGTACAAAAAGCCCATGTCAAAACATGATACCCGATCCTCGTGGCGCCAACCCAAGGGGTTGGCCATCCTTCATGAGGATCGTGACATCATTGTTGTAAACAAGGCGCCGGGGCTTTTGACCATCGCCACGGAGACCGACAGGGTGCGAACCGCGTATTACCTTTTGACTGACTATGTCCGTAAAGGCGCTGTGAAATCCAGGGAACGTGTTTTCATCGTCCACCGTTTGGATCGTGACACATCAGGAGTTCTGGTATTCGCCCGAACGGAAGCGGTCAAGCGGCAGTTGCAGGCCCATTGGGAGGCGACTGAAAAGCACTACCTCGCGGTTGTCCACGGGATCTTGACCCGGAAAGAAGGGACTCTGACCTCATACTTGACTGAAAACGCCGCCTTCCGGGTCTATTCCACCCCTAATCCCGAAAAAGGGTTACTGTCCCATACGGCCTATCGGGTGATCCGTGAGACGCCTGCGTTCAGCGTGCTGGATATCACGTTGTTGACGGGGCGAAAGCACCAGATCCGGGTTCACCTGTCTGAACAAGGACACCCGGTTGTGGGCGACGATAAATACGGGCGGCCGCATGATTCCCATAAATTCCTGGCTCTGCACGCTCGATCGCTCGCCATCGATCATCCCTTCAACGGGCAGCGCATGATATTTGAGGCCGATGCGCCTGTGTATTTCGACCGGTGGTGGCACGGGTGACCGGGATGCATCCGGTGCGCGCCCGGGTTATTGCCGGTCCAGTCGAAGACGGATGGCACGGGCCAGTTCAATGGGCGTAAAGGGCTTGTTCAGCCATTCGGCGGACAGTTCCTTGATTTGAGGCGCATATCCATCGGGGATCTGACCGCTCATAATGACCAGTTCTTGTGACGGATAAAGCTTTCGGACCATCCTACAGGTGGCCAGCCCATCCAACCCCTCCATGATCATGTCCGTCAGCACCAAATCGTATGGCGAATCTTTGCCTTCTAGTTGGGCTTTTTCAAATAGCGCCACCGCTTCTGCTCCGTTGGATACCACAGTTGCGGCGTATCCCATTTTCGTCAAATACACTTGCGAAAGAAATCTTTGCCCCGGCTCATCATCTACGACAAGGATTCGTTCTGTTCCTCGGGGCAAACGGCCTATGTCTGCTTCCGCAGGAGACTCTTCTTCTGGGGCGGCAGCTGGTAGAAAAACTGTAAAAGTTGATCCCATGGCAGGTGTGCTTTTCACATCCAAAAATCCGGCATGATCCTTTACCAGTCCATGCACCACGGAGAGTCCCAATCCGCTACCACTCCGCTCAGTAGGCGATTTTGTTGAGAAAAACGGTTCAAATATCCTGGCAATGGTTTTGGCGTCCATTCCGCAGCCTGTATCCCTGACTTCAAGGGTGACATACTCTCCCGCCGGGATCAGTTCGTACCCTTGGTAGGATTGTGTCAGTATTATTTGTTTGGCGCCA
>CAIZMS010000418.1 GCA_903934155.1 uncultured bacterium
ATCGATGAATCCAGAATCCAGAATCCAGAATTCAGAATTCAGAATCAAAAACCCATTGCACAATGAGCGGATGATTCGGTTTCGGGAGGCGGGGTTGTATTTTGTCACCTCGCAGACTTTGTCGGCGGGGCGGACAACGCAGGAGATTGTGAAGGCGGCATTGGCGGGCGGGGTAACCTTGATTCAGCTACGCGAGAAAGAGATGCCGATTCGGGAGTATGTGAAGCTGGCGGGCGAAATCCGGGCGCTGACGGCTGCCGCCGGAGCGTTGCTGATTATCAATGACCGGCTGGATGTGGCGATGGCGGTGGGGGCGGATGGGGTGCATCTGGGGCAGGAGGATTTTCCGATCGCGGAGGCGCGGCGGCTGGCGCCGGATATGCTCATCGGGGCGTCCACCCATTCGATTGAAGAGGCCTTGCGTGCCCAGGCGGAAGGCGCTTCGACCATCAACATCGGCCCGATCTATCCCACCGGAACCAAGGTTTGGGAAGGCGACTATCTGGGGCTGGGCGGCCTGAAAACCATTTCCGGAGTAGCCCGCGTCCCCTTCAGTGTCATGGGAGGGATCAAGGCGGCGCACATTCCGGAGTTGATCAAGGCGGGCGTCCGGACTATTGCCCTGGTCACGGCGATCACCGCCGCCGCCGATCCCGAATCGGCGGCACGGGAGCTCCTGAAGACCCTGCACGATGCCCGTTCCTGAAGGGGGCGAGCGGGGAAGCTTGTCATGCGGGGGGCGATGTGGTCTACTCCGCGAAGTTTTTTCTGGGTAGGGAGGCTTCTTGCTACTCTGCGAAGTAGCGTACTTCGCTACGAAGCACGAGCCGAGGCCTCCGCGGACGGCTCGGAGAGCCGTCCCTACCCTGTGTTCATGCCAGTCATTGATAAGACTGTAAGGCGAGGGTTTATATCGGATGAGGGTTGATATTTTGCATTATCTCGCGGTCATTACCGCGATGCCGATTGTCATCATGGTGGCGTATCAGCTGTTTCTGGCCATGGGCGCCTTTTTCCACCGTCGCCGCTCAGTCCGGGAGATGGGGCGTGTTCTGCCTGAGCTGGATCAATACCCGCCGATTACGATCCTGGTTCCGGCCCATAACGAAGAAGTCGTGATCGAGCGCACGGTCAGAACCTTACTGGCGTTGCGGTACCCTGAGAATAAACTGACACTGATGGTCATTAATGATGCCTCGACCGACGAGACCGGGGCGATTTTGGATCGTCTGCATGAGGAGAATTCGCGTGTCCTGGTCTATCACCGGCAAAAGCCGATCGGCGGGCGGGGCAAAGCCGCCGCCCTCAATGCCGCTGCCCTTCGCGTCAAGGATGAGTACATTGCCATCTACGATGCGGATAACTGCCCCGAACCCGACTCATTACTTCGGCTGATGGCGCGTTTCATCGAAGTTCCCTCGTTGGCGGCGGTTGTGGGCAAATTCCGCTGCGGCAACCGGAGTCGGAACTTTCTCACCCGGTGCGTTAATATCGAGGGGCTTTGCTTCCAGAGCCTGGTTCAGGCCGGGCGACACATGATTCTCGACATCGCCTTTCTGACTGGCACCAACTATGTGATCAAGAAAAGCGTTCTTCTGGAGGTCGGAGGCTGGGACGAAGAGGCACTGGCGGAAGATAGTGAACTCTCCACCCGTTTGTACCGGGAACGACACCGCATTGACTTTGTGCCTTATTCACAGAGCTGGGAGCAGGAGCCGGAGACCTTGAGCGTATGGATGAAGCAGCGGACCCGGTGGGCGCGCGGGAATAATTACGCGATTATGAAGTTGATCCGCACTTTCGGGACGTCAAAAGACAAGTGGCGCACTTTCGAGAATCTCGTCACGCTGATGATGAGTTATTTGTTTTTTATTGCCGTGGTTGTTTCGCAAACCGCTTTGATCCTGTCGTGTTGCGGGTTCAATGACATCAGTCATGGGGCCGGGTGGTTGGTGTACTTCTGGACGCTCGCCGCCTTCTTCTACTTTGCCCAAATCTGGTATATCCTCACCTTTGACCGGGAAGCGCAGCCGCTGAATTTGCTGGTTGGACTCCTGATGTATTTTTTCTACGGATACCTTTGGATGGCCGCTATTGCGAGGGCGTTCCATCACGATGTTGTGCTTCGGAAAGAACGGAGTTGGGACAAGACGGTGCGGTTCGAGACTGAGCTTGAGACCGGGGCCCCGGGTTGAGCCCGATGTTGCTCTGAGTGGATTGTGAAAGGATACCCTTATGATTGAGATGACGACAAAGCAACTGTGGACGGCGTTGACTCCGGCTGAAAAAGGGGATGCCTGCCTGGCGTTATGGGAGGGGACGGACACCTTCAGCCGCGATGCTCAGCCAAAAGTGTTGAAGGAACTCGCCACCGCCCTGCGGTTCCGGGAGATGTTCCTGAAACGATTGAAGCCGGTCGAAAAGGCGCGCCATTTGCGCCGGCTTCTTGACACCCCGACCCTGCGGCACCTCTGCGACGATGTTTTCAGATCCTGGATGGTGGCCCGGAAAACCCCGATGCTGATTGCGTTCGTGGAAGCCCAGGGGATGGCTCATTCTGACGGGATTGTGGATGATACCGCGAAGGCGCCGAGTGTGGAAACCCTTCGAAAGGGCGTTCGCGCGGTCCGGGAGCAGTTTCCTCCCCGGGAAGTGGCTCTATACATGGGGGTCATGCTCGCCGCCGGAGGCGATTTCTGGGCCGGGCTATCCGAGGCCGTTGACGCCGAAATCCCGGGATTCAAAGAGTCCTTGGGATTGTAAATCTGACTGCTTTACGCGTAAAGCAACCGTTCAGCGCCTTTGCAAAGTCGCGCACCTCCCCGCGACACTCGAGTCGAAAACTCCACAGACGGCTCGGAGAGTAAAGAAGTGGTTGACAGCATCACCGCATAGTATCAGTATGATATCAATTTGATGCAGTGGAGGTTGATATGGCTGGACTTATTATTCGTGATTTGCCGACTGTGTTGCATGAAAAGATCAGGGAAGAATCGCGTCTTCACCATCGATCAATGGCCAAGGAGGTCATCACTATTTTAGAGCAGGCCTTGGGGGCAGGGGAGAGGAGATTTTATCCGCACCCGGTGAAGATGGCGTTCCCATTGACGGACGAGTTCATTAACAAGGCGAAGCGGTGGGGACGCTCATGATTGTGGTGGACGCCAATGTGGTGGCGCATTTTTTTATTGAAGGGGGCAAAACGGCGCTTGCCCGAAGTGTGAGGGAGAAGGATTCCTGTTGGATTGTGCCGGAAATCTGGCGGCACGAATGCCTGAATATTCTGGTGACCAGTTGTCTCTTCGCGAAGCTGCCGAAAGAATCAGCTCTCCAAATATGGAAGGATGCGGGCGATATGTTGCGCGGGGGGATCTATGAGGCTGATATGACGGAGGTGTTGTCCTCCGCCGTTGAGAGATCCACAACCGCCTACGATGCAGAGTATGTTGTTCTGGCAAAGGCCAAGGGTGTCATGTTTGTGACCGAGGATCAGCCACTTCAAAAGGCTTTTCCAGACATCGCATTATCCATGAAAGCGTTTCTTGCTGGTGAAGGACGGCCTGCGGTGGCAAAGGAGCCTTCCGGAAACTATCGCGTTCGCCGGAAGTAGCCGCTTTATCTCCGCTTTAATTCGCCAGGGCGTGCGGCGAGACGGTGTGGAGCTCGAATCCGGGGTGTTCCTTGACAAAATAATCCACGGACCATTTGTCGGGGAACAGGATCACAAATTGACCCCGGATATCCTTGGCCAGGCGGACGCCTGAACCGAGGTAGAGTGCGGACAGCTGCTCCAATTTAACTCCGGGTGAAAACCATCGTATCTGCGTGAACGGGGCAGGTTCCATCCGGGGATTGGCACCGTATTCCGTTTCCAGCCGGTAGGCGACTACCTCGAACTGGAGCTGACCGACCGCGCCCAGAAGCGGGGCTGTCTGGATTCCGTCCAGAAGTTCAAAGGATTGAATCACGCCTTCTTCAAGCAACTGATCCAGCCCGGCGCGCATTTGTTTCTGCTTGGAGGCGCCGTTGTTGCGCACAAAGGCGAATGCCTCGGGCGGAAACCGGGGGATTTCGTCATACCGGATGGCTGGGTTCGAGGTCAGCGTATCGCCGATCCGGAACGCCTTGTGGGTGACCAGTCCCACAATGTCGCCTGGGTAGGCGATATCCAGAGACTCCCGATCCTGGCCGAAAAGTTTCTGGGGATAGGAGAGGCGGACGGGCTTGCCGGATTCCGGGTCATTGACCACCATGTCCTTTTCGAACAGTCCCGAGCAGACCCGGACGAAGGTGAGGCGGTCGCGGTGGCGTGGGTTCATATTGGCCTGGACCTTGAACACGAAGCCGGAGAAATCCTTGGAGTCGGGAGCGACGGGCCCGTTTGTCGATTGGCGCGGCTGGGGTGTGGCGCCGTGCTGGACAAAGTAATCGAGCAGGAGCTGGACGCCGAAGTTGGTCATGCCGCTGCCGAAGAAGACGGGGGTGATCTGGCCGGCGAGCACGGCGGCCTCATCAAAGGTCTCGCCCGCCACATTGAGCATTTCGAGTTCCTCGAGCCAGGGTTCCCGGATATGGGGAGGGATCCGGGCGAGGAGGTGCGAGTCATGAATGCCCGACACCTTTTCCGGAGCGCGGTGGGCATTGTGGGCCGTTCGCTCGAAAAGGTGCAGGTTTTTTTTCAGCCGGTCATAGACGCCCTTGAACTCCTCACCGCTGC
>CAIZMS010000419.1 GCA_903934155.1 uncultured bacterium
CAAGGGCGCCCAGGTGAGTGATACGGTGAAGAGCCTGATCAAGAAAAACCGGGCGGCAGCCAAAGCAAACGCATGAAGGACTTTGTGACGTTCATCGCCCGCGCGATGGCCGAGCATCCCGATGAGGTCGTGGTGACGGAAGTGACGGGCAGGCAGACGACGATCCTGGAGTTGCGTTGTCATCCCAAGGATGTAGGGCGCCTGATCGGGCGAAGCGGGAAAACGATTTCCGCGCTTCGAACCCTGGTCAGTAATTATGCGGCCCAGAAGGGGTGCCGGACGGTTCTGGAACTGGCGGAATAACGCCATGGATTCGCCGTTGAGGATTGATGTGATCACCCTTTTTCCGGGGATGCTGAAAGGCTTTCTGGAGGAGAGTATCCTCAAGCGGGCCTCGCATAAGGGAGCGGTTGTTTTTAATACGGTGGAGTTGAGGCGGTTTACCACGGACCGGCACCAGACGACGGATGATCGTCCGTTCGGAGGAGGGCCGGGGATGGTCATGAAGCCGGAGCCGCTTTTTGAAGCGGTGGAGTCAGTTCGGACGCCAGGGGCAAGGGTGATTCTGATGACCCCCCAGGGAAGGCCGTTCGTTCAGGCGGAGGCGGTCGGGCTTTCGAAAGTCCGGCATTTGATCTTTATATGTGGACACTACGAGGGCGTGGATGAGCGGGTTCGGACGCACCTCGCAACGGATGAGATTTCGATCGGAGACTACGTTCTGACGAACGGGGTTTTGCCGGCGGCGGTGGTGATCGATGCCGTGGTTCGGTTGGTGCCCGGGGTGTTGGGGAATGACGAGACTATCCGTGAAGAATCGTTTACGGACGGGGTGTTGGAGTATCCTCAATACACAAGACCGCGGGAGTTCAGGGGATTAGAAGTTCCCGGAATTCTTGTGTCAGGGGATCATGAGGAAATAGCCCGGTGGCGGAAAGAACAGTCGGAGCACCGGACGAAGGAAAGAAGACCAGACTTGTTGAGAATGAGGGAACTATGATTGCTAAAGCATTGGCCATGATTCACAAAGAGAACTTGCGCAAGGAAGCGTTGCCTTCTTTTCGCGTCGGCGACACCGTCAAGCTCGAGGTTAAAATCCGCGAGGGCGGCAAAGAGCGCATCCAGGCGTTTACCGGTGCGGTGATTGCCCGTGATGGGACGGGTGCAACCGAGACGTTTACCGTTCGCCGCATTTCGCACGGCGTCGGCGTGGAGCGTATCTTCCCGGTCAATTCTCCCAATCTGGCCAGCCTCGAGGTTGAAAGCTCCGGCCAGAACCGGCGCGCCAAGCTCTATTACTTGCGTGATCGCGTGGGTAAGAGCGCCAAGTTGCGCGCGAAGAACAAAGTCGAAGCGTAAGGGATTCCCTTGCTTCAATTTGAACGTCAGGCCTGGGAAAGCGGCGTGGTCCGGCTGGCGGGTGTGGATGAGGCCGGAAGAGGGCCTCTTGCCGGGCCGGTTGTGGCGGCGGCGCTGGTTTTCGACCGCGCCTTCCTGGAAGCTGAGCCGTATGGTCGCCTTCGGGCCATCAATGATTCAAAAACCCTTACCGAATTCCAGCGTGAGGAAAGCTATCTCCTGTTGACCAAATTCTGCCCCTGTGTGTTTGGGGTGGGAGTCGCCGATGTGCCGGAGATCGATAGCCTCAACATTCTTCGTGCCACCCATCTGGCGATGGCGCGTGCTCTCAAGGCCTTGTTGCCGTTGCCTGATTTTGTCTTGGTGGACGGACTTCCCGTTCCGGGGCTTCCCTGTCCCTCGCGAGCCATTGTGGGGGGTGATGGTCGGTCGCTCAGCATTGCGGCGGCCAGCATTATCGCCAAGGTGACCCGGGACCGGATGATGGTGGAGCTGGACGGCCTGTATCCCGGGTATCAGTTTGCGCGCCACAAGGGGTATGGCACCAAAATTCACATGGAGTCGCTTTTTAAACTCGGACCCTGTCCTGCCCATCGTCGTTCGTTTCGTCCTGTTCAGGAAGCTATGCGAGTGTGGGTAGAGGGAGAGAGGGAATGAGATTTTCAGAGCCATTTCACCTATTGACCGGGCTGTGGGGTGAGGGTGAGGCGGAACGTTTTTTAACGGCCAAAGGGTACAAGATTCTGAGTCGGCGCTTCCGGGTCACCGTCAGGGATGAGGTGGACTTGATCGCGCGTGACGGGGATATTCTGGTTTTTGTTGAAGTCAAGACGCGCAAAACAGAGTCGTACGGGAGGCCGTTGAGCGCGGTGGACCGGAAGAAGCGTCATGTGATGTCGCGTGCGGCGATCCGGTACTTGAAGAAATTGGGCGATCCGGTGACCTTCCGGTTTGATGTGATTGAGGTCATTGGGCGGCGGGTAAGCGGGAATCCGGAAATCAGGCATATTGAAAACGCCTTTCAATTGGATCGTTGTTATGCTCTTCCCTGGTAGGGGGCTGTTTATGATTGCGCTGGTAAAAAAGTGTGATATAGTCCCGCCCTTCTTCTTGCCGAAGCGCCCATCGTCTATCGGTTAGGACACCAGGTTTTCATCCTGGGAAGCGGGGTTCGACTCCCCGTGGGCGCGCCAATTCGTTTCTCATTTACAGTTTTCGGGCGTTGGAGTATCGTTTGCCCGATTTCACAAGCTCATCACGATTTAAGACAAGGAATCCACTATGCCGCGTCAGACAGTCCGGAAAAGCAAGTTCAAGCGCGTTCTCCTGAAGCTCAGCGGGGAAGTATTGCAAAGCAAGAAAAGCGGGTTGAGCATTGATCCCGAGGTGTTGGTTGGGTTCGCCCGCCAGATCAAGGTTGTTCGGAAAATGGGCGTGGAGATTGCCATTGTGGTCGGGGGCGGCAATATTTTCCGTGGGCATGTTGGGGAGAGCCGGGGGATTGACCGGAATACCGGCGACTATATGGGGATGTTGGCCACCGTCATCAATGCGCTGGCCATTCAGGATGCTCTGGAGAAGGAGGGCATTGATACCCGGGTGCAGACTGCCATTGAAATGCGCCAGGTTGCCGAACCGTTCATCCGGCGTCGTGCCATGCGGCATCTTTCCAAGGGCAGGGTGGTGATTTTCGGGGGAGGGACGGGCAATCCTTATTTCAGCACGGATACCGCCGCCGCCCTGCGGGCCAGTGAGATGGATGCCGATGCCCTGTTGAAGGCCACAAAAGTCGACGGCGTGTATACATCCGATCCCGTCAAGAATCCTTCAGCAAAACGCTATACGCGGATAAGTTATCAGGAGGCCATGGCTAAGCAGCTGAAGGTTATGGATGCGGCCGCCTTTGCCCTGTGTATGGAGAATTCAGTGCCGATTATCGTGTTTGATTTCTTTAAGGAAGGCAATCTCGAGAAGGTGGTTGCCGGTGAATCGATCGGGACCCTGGTCTCGGAGTAGGAGGAAATGATGGAATCGATGGATGATGTGTTGCTGGAGGCCGATGACAAGATGTCCAAGTGCCTGGCGTTCCTGCACCAGGAGTTCACCGGGTTGCGCACCGGGAAGGCCTCGCCCAGTCTGGTGGAGAATGTCATGGTTCCCTACTATGGCGCCTTGACCCGGCTTCGAGAAATTGGGGGCATTTCAACGCCCGAACCGCGCATGATCGTGATCAATTCCTATGATCCCACCGCCCTGCCAGCGATCGAAAAGGCGATTTTGGCCGCTAATCTGGGCGTAACGCCCATGAACGACGGCCGCGTGATCCGGATCGTCATTCCGGAACTCAGCGAGGAGCGCCGAAAAGAGCTGGTCAAGGTGGCAAAACGGATGTCCGAGGAGGCGCGCGTGGCGGTTCGCAATATCCGCCGCGAGGCCAATGAACAGATCAAGGCCCTTCAGAAGAATGGCAAGATCACGGAGGATGAGCGGGATCACGGGCTGGGCCAGATCCAGAAGGACACGGATTCCTCTATTGCCAAGATTGATGCCACTCTGGCGTCAAAGGAAAAGGAAGTCATGGTGGTCTAAGGCGCTTGACTCGCGAATGGGTTAAGATTAGCTTTTTACCAACTGGGAGGATTCAATGAGCGAAGACATCAAGCCTGAAAATGGTTCCATTCCGCCGAGGGTGACCATCAAGATTCCGGGACAGTCTGGCGAGTTGGCGGAAACGCCGACAGCGGCGACCGTGCCGTCCAACAAGACGAAAACAGCCCGAATTTCGTTAGATCAGGTTACGGCGGAGCCTGGTGCCACTCAGGCGGCTTCGGTCGGCGGGGTCGGCGTGGCTTCCAAAACGATCCGTCTCGCGCCTGCGATGAGCGGTCAGGTTTTGATTTCTCCCATGCCCTCAGTCGGAAAAGCCTTGAGTGGAATGATTTTCGAGGAACCCAAAAGTCAGACATCCCGGATTTCACTGGAATCGGCTCTGGCGGAAACGGGTTCGAAAAGTCAGGATTCAGCTCCGAAGACCATCAAGGTAAAGCGCCCGGTGTTGACGACCCCGCCAAAGGTGACGGGACTATCTGTGGAGGCTCAAGCTGAAATTTCTCCGTCAGCGGCGATGGCTCAACCTCCGCCCGCGGGCGAGCTCTTATCCAAGAGTCAAACAGCCCGTGTGGATATTATTCCCGAGGCGGCGGAGCCCCAGCAAACGCAGAAAAAAACCATTAAGATTCGACGTGCTGATGGAGGAGCTGGCGACATCAAGCCGGTCAGTCGGAGCATTAGTATTGCCCGGGCAGAGGGAGAGTCGGCGGAGGCGCCGAGAGCCGGGTCGGAAGTGCCGGCACCCCACGGGATTTTTATCGCGATCGCGGCGGCCGCCGCATTGGTTTTGTGCTTCATGCTGTATGTTCTGGCGGCTCAGACAAACCCGGCTTTAGGGTGGCCGGTTGGAATTTGACAATTTGATTTCTGGAGGATTTGACCATGGCTAATTCGCAGGTTATTCACATAAAAAATGGAAACTGGAAGACCGATGTGATCGATTCAGCCCTTCCCGTTCTGGTTGATTTTTGGGCGGAGTGGTGTGGTCCGTGCAAGATGCTCTCTCCGGTTCTGGATGAGCTCTCCTCGGAGATGGCGGACAAGATCAGGATTGCCAAGGTTAATGTGGATGAAAACCGCGATCTTGCCACGCAGTTCTCTATCCGATCCATTCCCTGCCTGCTTGTTTTCAAGGCCGGTCAGGTGAAGGGGCAGATGGTCGGCGCCATGAGCAAAGCCCAGCTCAAAGACAAGCTTTCCGCCTACCTGTAACGGCGGGGCTCATACCCACAACTGACGATCCAGGGTCCGGTATTGGATGGCTTCCTGCATTTGATGCGGCTGGATGTGTTCAGTCTTTTCCAAATCAGCAATGGTGCGGGCCACCTTGATGATCCGGTCATAGGCGCGGGCGCTGAAATTCAGTTCAGTAATCGCCATTTTCAGGACATCCTGTGCCTCGGATCCGAGCGGGCAGAATTTCTGGATATCCTTTGACCTCATGGCTGCATTGTTATGGATCCGGCGCAGGGATTTGAAGCGATCCTGCTGGATCTGGCGGGCGGCCATGACCCGTGCCCGGATGGTTTCTGAGCTTTCTCCGGGGACGAGCCCTGATAATTCCTGATATCGGATGGTCGGGACTTCCACATGAAGGTCGATGCGATCCAGAAGTGGTCCGGAAATCTTGTTGCGATAATTCTGGATTTGGGATGGCTTGCAGCGGCATTCCCGTTTCGGGTCGCCATAGTATCCGCACGAGCAGGGATTCATGGCGGCCACCAGCATGAACTGGCAGGGGAACGTCACGGACGCCGATGCCCGTGAAATGGTCACATGTCCATCTTCGAGCGGTTGACGCAGCACCTCCAGAACATTGCGGTGGAATTCTGGGAGTTCATCCAGAAAGAGGACGCCCCGATGGGCCAGGCTGACTTCGCCCGGCATGGGATGGCTTCCGCCGCCCAGCAATCCCGCATCCGAAATGGTGTGGTGGGGCGACCGGAAGGGTCGCCGAATGACCAGGGCCTGATGGGAGCGAAGGGTTCCGGCAATACTGTGGATTTTGGTGGTTTCGAGGGCTTCTTCAAGGGTCAACGGGGGGAGGATGGAGGCGATGCGCCTGGCGATCATGCTTTTCCCTGTGCCCGGCGAGCCGATCAGGATTAAGTTGTGGCCTCCCGTTGCTGCAATTTCCGCAGCGCGTTTGGCGTGCTCCTGCCCCTTGACATCAACAAAGTCGTCGTCATGGTCAGCGGGTAAGCAAAATGTCTGGTCAAGATCCACCTGATAGGGCTCGATGGGCGTTTTTCCGGCCAGAAAATCGGCCGCTTCCCGGAGGTTTCGAACGGGATAAACCTCCAGACCCTTGACGACGGCGGCCTCCTCGGCGTTGTCGACGGGAACCAGCAGGCCACGCCGTCCGGATTTCCGGACGGAGAGCGCAATAGGGAGGACCCCCTTGATCCGGCGGACCTCCCCGCTCAGGGCGAGTTCGCCAATCAGGGCGTAGTCCGCCAGTCGTTCGGGAGGCAAGTGATCCTGTGTTGCCAGAATGCCGATGGCGATGGGGAGATCGAAGCAGGGGCCTTCTTTTTTGATGTCTGCAGGGGCCAGGTTGATGGTGGTCCGGCCCACATGCTGGCGGAATCCTGAATTGCTGATGGCGGTGTGGACCCGGTCCTTGCTTTCTTTGACTGCGGTATCGGGCAGGCCCACGATGACCACGCTGGGATCACCGTGTCCCGCATTGACTTCGATTTCGACGGGGTAGGCGTCAACCCCATACACGGCGCCGCTATAGACTTTGGCTAACATGAATCTCCGATACAAATAACTACAATATAGCAAATGTAGTTATTTAAATCGGAAATGACCAGCCAATTAGCGGGCTATCTTTTGCCATTAAAGGAGGCGGCGTGGGATTCGCGTTCGGCGAGATCCAGGTCGTATTCGGTCATGACCTTCGCCAGTTCCTTGAAGGTGATTTTCGGGGTCCAGCCCAATTTCTTGCGGGCCTTTCCGGCATCACCCAGCAGGTAATCCACTTCAGCGGGGCGATAGAAGCGCGGGTCAATTTTAACATAATCGTGCCAGTCGAGATTCAGGTGCCCGAAGACCTCGTCCAGGAACTGGGCCACGCTGTAGGATTCGCCGGTGGCGACCACGTAATCATCAGGCTGTTCCTGCTGGAGCATCATCCACATCGCCTCGACATAGTCCCGGGCATGGCCCCAGTCGCGTTTGGCTTCCAGATTGCCGAGGAACAGGTTGTTCTGCAGGCCAACTTTGATGCGACCGGCGGCGCGGGTGATTTTGCGCGTTACAAAATTCTCGCCGCGCCGTTCACTCTCGTGGTTGAAAAGAATGCCGTTGCTGGCGTGCATGTCATAAGACTCGCGATAGTTAACGGTTTGCCAGAACCCCATCACCTTCGCTACCGCGTAGGGACTGCGGGGATGGAAGGCGGTGGCTTCGCTTTGCGGCGGTTTGGCGGCACCGAACATTTCCGAGGAGGATGCCTGATAGAACCGGACTTTGGCGCCAGAGGCGTTATTGTAGTCGCGAATGGCTTCCAAGAGCCGCAGGACGCCCAAGCCGGTGACATCCGCTGTATACTCGGGTTGGTCGAAGGAAATGCGGACATGGGACTGGGCGGCCAGGTTATAGACCTCGTCCGGCTTGACCCGGGTCATCATGTGACGGAGCGATGAACTGTCGGCCAGATCGCCATATTCGAGGTGAAGTTTCAGTCCGCGATCCAGCAGGTGATCGATGCGGGAACGGGTGATGGAGCTGGAGCGCCGGACAATGCCGGTGACATCATAGCCCTTCTGGAGGAGCAATTCAGCCAGATAGGATCCGTCCTGCCCCGTAATGCCTGTGATCAAAGCCTTTTTCGTTGTGCTCATAGTCTGCCCCTTGTTTATTAAGAGGGGGCAGAATAATCGGAAAGAGTGCCCTTGAAAAGCGTTTATTGAGGGCTATTTCGTTTCGAATCCATCTGCGCTACGTTCTTTTTTCAGGGCGTCCTCGAATTCAGCCCTGGGGCATTTCAGCAGAACATAGACATCGTAGAACCGGAGGGCGGTGTCCCCGTTCCAATAACGGGCCCACATGCTGGGGCCATATTGCCAGACGGTATAGCACAGGAGCGCCTGATCCACATCGTGGAGGCGGGTTTGGGTGGTGTGCCTGGCCACGGGGTTGAGCGTGGTCTTGGATTCCACCTTGTTGCTGCTCTGCACCGCCTTGTGGGAGTTCTCGATAATTTGCGGCACATTGGGCATGCCGTTTTGCGTGGAAGTGTATTTGTCGCTTCGGTCGGTCTGGTAGACATCGGCCGCCGTGACGCCCGCGCGTTCAGCCAGTTTCCGGATGGCGTCGTGCCGGGCATCGTTGATGCCTTCTTCCAGGACCAGGGAATAGGTGCAGATGCCGCTGGCATAGACATAATTTGTGGAATCATAGTTGGACGCCAAGGCGGGCTCCGCCACCCACTTGGGCGGCGCAATGCCTCCCTCAACCACCTTGAGTGAACTGCATCCGGACGCCATGATGGCGACAACG